>JAZUOS010000001.1:0-21589 GCA_045604765.1 Acutalibacteraceae bacterium
GTCTTGACCGTGCAACAAAGGCATTAAAGGGCGATAAAAAGCTGCAGCCCGAGGTTGACTTTTTAAAACGCCTTATAGCCCACTTAGAAAGCGGACTGCCTGCAAGAAGTATTGAAATTACCGACGAAAACGAACAGGAAATTATTAACACAACCGCGCTTTTATCTGCAAAACCGGTCATTTATGCTTGCAATATGAGTGAAGACGATTTTATGAACGGAATTGACAGTAATAAAAACTTCTTGGCGGTAAAAACTATTGCCAAGACCGAAAAAGCCGAAATTTTGCCCATATGCGCCGCTTTAGAGGCCGAAATTTCAACCCTCTCAGACGAGGAAAAGGTTATGTTCTTGGAGGAATTAGGACTTGAGCGTTCCGGTCTTGACCGTATGATTCAAAAATGTTATTCCCTTTTAGGCCTTATTTCTTACCTTACCGCAGGCAAGCCCGAGGTTCGCGCTTGGACTATCGAACGCGGCACCAAAGCGCCTCAGGCGGCGGGTAAAATTCATACCGATTTTGAACGCGGATTTATTCGCGCCGAGGTTATCGCCTATGATGACTTTGTGGCTTGTGGCGGCAATATGGTAACCGCAAAAGAAAAGGGCCTTGTTCGCAGCGAAGGTAAAGAATACGTTATGAACGACGGAGATATTGTTCTTTTCAGATTTAATGTATAAAGGCTAAATAATCACCCAAAATTATATTGGGTGATTGTTTTGAAAAAAGCAAAATGCAATTTAACCATATTTGGTATTGGCGCTGTCGGCTACGGTCTTATTGAGATTTTGTGGCGTGGCAATACGCACCCGTCAATGCTTTTGGCGGGCGGTATATCCTTTTTAGGTCTATCTGAAATATCAAAAAAGCTCAAAAACTCAAGCCTTTTTATAAAAGCGCTTGCAGGCTGCGGTTTTATTACTACTGTTGAATTTGTTTTTGGCATAATATTTAATGTAATTCTAAAACGCAAGGTTTGGGATTACAGCAAAATGCCGCTCAATATCGGCGGTCAGATATGTGCGCTATACTCTTTCTTTTGGCTTATATTGAGCTTTTTGTTTATACCACTCGCCGATAAAATACAACGCAAAACGAGGTGATACTTTGTGGAAAAGTTTTTACGCAGAACCTGGGCAGAAATCGACACCGATGCCCTGATACATAATTTTAATATTATTAAACAAACTGCAAAAACTCCCATTTGCGCAGTGGTTAAAGCTAATGCCTATGGTCACGGCGTAGATATTGTAGCGCCCATCTTACAAAAAGCAGGTGCTGATTTTTTTGCAGTTTCAAACATAGAAGAGGCTGTCGAACTGCGCGAGCTTGGCATCACCAAGCCTATTCTTATTCTTGGATATACTCCTTGCGAATTCACAAAAGAACTAAGTCGTTATGACATTTCACAATGTGTTTATTCGCTCGAATACGCAAACGAGTTGTCAAAAGAAGCGCTAAAATATAATTTGCAAATCAAAATACACCTAAAGCTTGACACAGGTATGTCACGCATTGGTTTTGACTGCCGCGATGATAATCTTTGCGGCATAAATGACACTATCTCGGCGGCACACCTTGACGGATTTATCATAGAGGGTGTGTTCACCCACTTTGCAGTAGCCGACCGAAATGAGCGCCAAGAAGACGGCTTTACAGCCGAACAATACAACCGTTTTTGTAAAGCTGTTGATATATTAAAATCTAACGGCATTGACCCCGAATACAAGCATTGCTGCAATTCGGCGGCTTTGTGTCTTGACAGTGACAAGCATATTGATATGTGCCGCGCGGGTATTATTCTTTACGGTCTTACCCCGTCAAGCGACCTTGAATTACCGCAAGATTTTAAACCTGTAATGAGCTTTAAATCGGTAGTATCACAGGTAAAAAATATACGCTGCGGCGATACGGTAAGCTATGGCAGAACCTTTAAAGCACAAAAAGATATGACGATTGCAACTATAAGCGCGGGCTATGCCGATGGTTATTACCGCCTTTTGTCAAACAAGGCTCAGGTACTCATAAACGGAAAACATGCAAACATTATTGGCTGTGTGTGTATGGATCAGTTTTGTGTTGACGTTACCGATATACCAGACGTTAAACGCGGCGACGAAGTGTTGCTTTTTGGTCGCAATTTGCCCGTAGAAGAATTGGCAAAAACCATAGGCACTATAAATTACGAGCTTGTTTGCGGTGTTTCAAGCCGCGTTAAAAGAATTAAAAAAGAGCAATAATATCAAGGGGTATTATTGCCCTTTTTTGTTAGAAAGGATTTTTATTTTGAAAAAATATATTCTTACTTTAGACGAAGGCACCACAAGTGCCAGAGCAATTATTTTTGACGAGTGCGGCAGCGTTGTATCACTTGCTCAAAACGAATTCACACAAATATACCCCCAACCGTCTTATGTGGAACACGACCCGATAGAAATTTTATCGGCGCAATATTCGGCTATAACCGAATGTATTATAAAATCAGGACTTAATGTGTCTGATATTGCTTGCGTTGGTATTACCAATCAGCGTGAAACGGTTGTTGTGTGGAACAAGCACACGGGCGAGCCTGTTTATAACGCTATTGTTTGGCAATGTCGACGCACAGCTCCCCTTTGTGAAGAGTTAAAATCGCAGGGTTTAGAACAGTACATTACCGACACAACAGGACTTAAAATAGATGCGTATTTCAGCGGCACAAAAATCAAGTGGATTTTAGATAACGTAGAAGGTGCTCGCGAGCAGGCCGAACGCGGAGAGTTGCTTTTTGGCACGGTAGATACCTGGCTTATGTGGAAGCTATCGGGCGGTAAAATTCACGCAACCGACGAAACAAATGCATCGCGCACAATGCTTTACGATATACATAATTTGTGTTGGGACAAAAGGCTACTCGAGATTTTAGATATTCCCGAAAGCATGCTGCCCACCGTTCAAAAAAGTGGTAGCGTTTTTGGCGATATTGATATTATGGGTGTGCCACTTTCGGTTTGCGGTGTTGCAGGCGACCAACAGTCTGCATTGTTTGGTCAGCACTGTGTAAATGTTGGTGACGTTAAAAACACCTATGGCACAGGTTGTTTTTTGCTTATGAACACGGGCGAAATGGCCGTAAAAAGTCAAAACGGTATGCTTACCACCATTGCCGCCACAACACAAAACGCACCCACTCAGTACGCGCTTGAAGGCAGTGTATTTATAGGCGGTGCGGTAATTCAGTGGCTGCGAGATGAAATGAAGCTTATTGAAAACGCGGCTCAAAGCGAGGAGTGCGCGCTGTCTATACCCGATAGCGCAGGCGTATATATAGTGCCCGCCTTTGCAGGTCTTGGCGCTCCTTATTGGGATATGTATGCCAGAGGTACCATTTGCGGACTAACCAGGGGTGCAGGTCGCAATCATATAGTACGCGCCGCACTTGAGTCAATAGCATACCAAACTAACGACCTTATTAGCGCTATGCAAAACGATGCCGGTGTTACGGTAACCAGCCTTAAAGCCGACGGCGGCGCTAGCAAAAATAAGTTTTTAATGCAGTTTCAGGCCGATATATCTGATACAAATGTTATCTGCCCCGACAATGCCGAAGCCACCGCTTTGGGCGCAGCACTGCTTGCGGGCATCACAGCAGGTATTATTGACGGCAACACTAATTCTATAAATTCAACCGCAACCATATTTAAACCAAGTATGCAAAGCAGCGCACGTCAGCAAAAGCTTGACGGTTGGCGCCGTGCGGTAAACAGCACTATTTCCTTTGCAAAGGAGAATTAATATGAAATTCAGCACAGCAGAAAAAAAGATTTTATCAAGCGATCAAAAAAACACCCTGTCGGGCGTAATGTATATTCCGGAAGGTGATATACGTGGCATTTTTCATTTGGTACACGGTATGACCGAATACATCGGTAGATATACGCATCTTTTCGAAAATCTCGCAAGCGTCGGGTACTTGTGCTGCGGTTTCGACAATTTAGGTCACGGCAACACCGCAAGTGAACAAGATTTAGGCTTTATTGCCTCTAAAAACGGTTGGCAGTTTATGGTAGATGACGTAAAATTATTTGCCGATAGCATAAAGGCTGACTACCCAAATATGCCATATACACTTATGGGACACAGTATGGGTTCGTTTATCACTCGTGTTGCGGTTTCTCGTTACAATGACCTTGCCGATAAATATATTTGTTGCGGCACGGCGGGTAGTAATCCCGCATCAAGTATTGGTATTGCGCTTTGCAATATTATAAAAATCTTTCGTGGTGAACGCGCTGTATCACCTTTTTTAGAGAATATAGCATTCGGTTCGTACAACAAGCGTTTTGACGGTGATACACAATACGAATGGCTTACAAAAGACCGCAAAATAATTGACAAATATTCTAAAGACAAATTTTGCACCTTCCATTTTACAGTATCGGCGCTACACGACCTGATAAAGCTAATAAAGGTTTGCAACAGCAAAAAATGCTTTAACGATACTAAAAGTGATTTGCCTATACTTTTAATTGCCGGCGATATGGACCCTGTTGGCAATTACGGAAAAGGTATAAAAGAAGTGTGTAACAAATTTAAAACAGGCGGCAAAGAAAACACAACAATGATTCTTTATGAAAACTGCCGCCACGAGATACATAACGACACTTGTAAAGAACAAATGACTAAAGATATTTTAGAGTTTATAGAAAGATAAAATAGCACACTTTTTACTGACATTAATTGTTGAAATAAAAACAGGTAGCACTCGGATCGAGTGCTACCTGTTTTGTGGGTTTTATCAGAATAAGAAAACGACACTTATGTTGTTTTCATCCAGACGCGGAACCGTCCCCTGTCTTCTCCAATTATTCAATTAAGTTTAACACTGTAGAGATTTGTGTTTGGTCTTCTCCAGATAAATATGTTAGTTGTAACGATGCTCCATCTTTTGAAAATTTTGCTTCAATAACTGGAGTATCGACATTTGAAAAATCCAATTGAAATTCTTTGTAAAACAGATTTTTGTCAAAAATGTTTTGCACAATTACTTTTCTGTTTTCCAAAGGTTTCTCTTTGGGAACATCAATATATGCAATTAATTTATCTAGATTAGATAACACATATGGAAATTCCTGCGAGAAAATGTTCTCACCTACACCATAATACTTGTGTATTGTAATTCCCGTCCCCATACCAATTTTGATATCAACTATGTCATCATTAATCATATTAATTTCGAGGGGACTGTCAGTTTTTTCTGACAGCACAATTTCACCCTCAGAGTTATAAATATTATAACAGACTTGATTAATATTCCCTTTATAAATGCGATAATATGCTCCTGAATCAATAATTTCTGTTTGTTCAGATTCGTTAATCATAGTGTTATTGTATGTTGAGCACGCAGATATAAAGCAGAAAAGAACGCAAACTAATAAATATAAATATTTTTTCATCTCCACCACCTACTTATAGAACCAGAACTTTAACACAGGGTACGGTTCCTTGTGTTTGTTTTTACGCAAGACTTTTGACATACTCCATCAACCCATCAAAACTGCCGTTGGGGTATTTTGATATATCGTTCTCTGTCTTGTTTATTAGGCAGTCGGTCAAAAGAAATACCTTCATCCCCACCCTTTCTGCTACCATATCGTCACCTACGTCATTGCCTACCATAAGGCATTCCTCCGGTTTGCAACCTATTCGGGCAGCACACTCTATGTAATAAGCGGGGTTAGGCTTGCAGGAATTTATATTTTCGTATGTAGTATAAAATTCGAAATCGTTGGGCGTTAGTCCTGCCCAAGTTATACGCCAGCGTGTAGCGCGTTCGGGAAAAATTGGGTTTGTAGCAAGCGCCACCTTATAACCCAGCTCCTTTAGCTTGTGCACCGTTTCGGCGGCTTGTGGGTTAAAAGCGCAAACGGCCTTTACCTTGTCAAACTCTTGCTCGTAAAACTCGTCAAAGAGTGGCTTGTCGGCCAAAATCTTTTCGCCGTATACGGTTTTGGCATAGTCCCAAAAAACCTCTTCATTGCACTTATCACTATTATTTTTAATCATAGCGTAGGTGCCTTTCCAAATGGTGTCTACAAACTGCTTTGGCTCGTAGCCGTGTGGTGCTAATTTTGTCGAAATTCTTTTAAAATAATCCCCTACAAACACGTCTTGGTCCATAGGAACCAGCGTGCCGTCAAGGTCAAATAAAACTGCTTTGATTGCCATAAATTACCTCTGTTATTTAGTCATTTGGTTAAACGAGGTTTCAAATGCCTCTTTTGATATATCACACTCAAGTATATAAACAGGTGTGTTTTCTATAACTGTGCCAAGTAGTTCCAAGGTTTTTGAAAGCGCTAATGGGTTACTTGGCAGATAAACCTGTCGCATAAGATGATTTATCGCTTCACTGTTTTTAAGTCTTACAATACTATTGGTTTTGCTTTGCTTTAAAATGCATATTGCTTTTAGCGGTGCTTGTGTATTGCGCTGATAGCCCTCTTTGCCTGCCCAAGGTGTACCGTAAACGGTAGATGTTTTATCGGCGCTGATTATCGGCTTGTCACCGTTTATAATATCTACCTTGTCACCTAAATATTTGTGCCACAAATTTATGTGTGTGGTTTTTCCCGTGCCGCTTGGCGCTGTAAACAAATATGCACTGCCGTCATACTCTATAGCCGCGCCGTGAAAAACAAAACGGTTAAACTGCGGCAACTGCTCGGCAATAGCGCGATAAATACAAAGACTCTCGCAAGCTTCTATGGGCGCCCCCGGCACAAGTTCTTTCTCTTTTAAAATCGATTTTTTGTCGGCTATTGCGGTTATATCGGGCGCATCAAATTCAGACAAATAATCCTTACAAAACTGTGACATATAGTGGTATTCGTGCTCGATTTGTATTTTTAAATCGGCAAGTAAAATATCAAGCTTATACATCATTCTATCCCCTGCTCTGCAAAGCGTATTTCACAGCCGAGATATTGCTGACATTCATTAAGACCTGCCGCAATTATCTGTTTTGTACGCTCATATGATGCTTTGGCTTTTTGCACCGTAGCATCATCAAGGCCGTAGCTCTCTGCCATTTTTTCATTTTCGAGCGGATACATTGTGTATTGGTAATTACCCGATGTTCCCCAGCGGTCTACCCAAGTGGGTATAATGTCAACCGCAGTGAGCGAAACATCACCGTCTTGGTCTTTTGTGAAAGTATAGTTAAACAACACGCCGTCTTCGGTGTGACCCGTTTCGCAAACGCCCATCATTTCCACTATTCTTTGGTTAGATATTGAGTTACCCATAGAATAAAGGCAAACGGTGGTGTTTTGACTATCTTCTGAATGAATAAGCTCTATTGGCTGCAACACATGCGGATGCGCGCCGACTATAACATCAACACCCATATTGCAAAGCTGCTGTGCGGCTGCTTTTTGAGCAGTATTAGGGGTGGTTTGATATTCATTACCCCAATGCATGTAAAATACAATCGCCTCAGCGCCGTTTTGCTTCATACCGTCAATCACGGTCTGCGCCTCGCTATAAAAGCCCTGCAAATTAGCGCTGCTGAAATAATTTATAAGCTCACTCGCGCCACCCGCCGACGAATTGGTACCGTAAGTATAGCACACCATACCGATTTTTATGCCGTTTATATCTTTTACAATATATGTCGGATCGTCGGTTGTTTCTTTAGTGCCTAAAAAGTCAATACCCTTTAATTTTAACTGCCCAACCGTGCGTTTTAAGCCCGCAAGTCCCGTGTCAAGACTGTGATTATTTGCTGTAAGCAGCATATCAAAACCGTCAGCCTTTACATAATCTAAAAGGCTATCGGGGGTGTTAAACGACGGATAACCGCGGTATTTGCCCGCTTCTTCACCGCCGAGTGTAACCTCTAAATTGGCAACAGCATAATCCGCAGCAGATATATAGGGCCTTGCAACCTTATAAAATTCGGCAAAACTATAACTGCCATCATCTTGACGCGCGCCGTTTAGCACATTTTCGTGTATAAGAATATCGCCCGTATTTAAAACGGTAGCAGTAATTTCCTTTGGCTTTAAGGCTTCGGATGATGTTTGCGAGTTATCGCCCGACTGAACTTGCGAATTATCAGCATTGTTTTGGGTGTCCGAATTTTTAATAACAGCTCCAATAACTACTGCAAGCACGGCTATTACCGCCGCAAGCAGCACCGATAAAACCGCAATGAATATTCGGCGGCGAATTATGGCTTTTTGTCTTTTTGTTTTTTCTTTCATTTTTATATCCTCTTAAAATTAAGTGTGGTGTATTTTTCGACCCTTTTTTCTCATTATATATAATATAATAAATTTACAAAAAAATCAACAATGCACTTGTATTTGCCGCTCTTTTATTGTAAAATGTTTCTATACGACATTAGGAGGACTATTTTATGCCAACTTCTAACACAATGAAAATTGAAACAAAGCGCAAAAATTTGTTTTTGCGTGTAAGCAAAGGTCACTTTGCAACAAGCAACAGTCACAGCAATTACTACATTGATGTTACTGCTCAAAAGGCGCGTCTTTCAGAGGCTCGCGCCGTTGCCGAAGAACTTTGCAGTTATTATCGCTCAAACACAATTGTTGATACTATTTTGTGCCTTGACGGTATGGAGGTTGTGGGCGCGTGTTTAGCATCCCGCCTTACCGAAGCAAACTATGCTAATATGAATGCTCACCAAACCATTTATGTGGTAACCCCTGAGGTTACAGGCTCCAGCCAGCTTATGTTCCGTGATAACATCGTTCCTATGATTCAGGGCAAGCATGTGCTTATTTTGGCAGTATCGGTTGCAACAGGTCGCACCGTTGAGGCTGCCGTTGACGCTATTAAGTATTATGGCGGTAATGTTGCAGGCATTTGTTCAATATTTGCTACTAAAAAAGAGCGCGCAGGAATCCCCGTGCATTCGGTATTTAATCCAGAAGACCTTCCTGACTATCAAAACTACAAGCCACACGAATGCCCGCTTTGTAAAGCAGGTCAAAAGGTTGACGCGCTTGTAAACTGTCACGGTTGTTCAAAAATTTAATAATTTTTAGGAGAATAAAAATGAGTAGATTAGAGGAAGCTAAAAAACAATACGCGGCTCTCGGCATTGATGTTGACGCTGTAATTAAAACACTAAAAAAGCAACCCGTATCACTTCACTGCTGGCAGGGTGATGACGTTAAGGGCTTTGACCAAGACGGTCCACTGACCGGCGGTATTCAGACCACAGGTAACTACCCAGGCAAAGCTCGCACACCCGAAGAATTGATGGCAGATATGGATATGGTAATTTCCCTTTGCCCCGGTATGAAAAAGATTAACGTTCACGCTTGCTACGCTATTTTCGAAGAGGACGGCTTTGTTGACCGCGACAAGTTAGAGCCACGCCACTTTAAAAAGTGGGTTGACTTTGCAAAGAAGCACGGTATGGGTCTTGACTTTAACCCAACCTTCTTCTCACACCCAATGGCAGATAGCGGTCTTACCCTTTCAAGCCCTGACGAGAATATCCGTAATTTCTGGATTGAGCACGGTAAGGCTTGTGTAAGAATTTCTGAGTATTTTGCAAAAGAAACCGGCGTGCCCTGCGTTATGAACATCTGGACAGGTGACGGTCTTAAGGATATCCCTGCCGACAGAATGGGTCCGCGTGTAAGATATAAGGAATCTATCGAGGCTATTTTATCAGAGCCGTTTGACAAAAATCTTGTTAAGCCTTGCGTAGAATCAAAGGTATTTGGTATTGGTGTAGAGGCTTACACCGTAGGCTCGGCTGAATTTTCACTAACCTTTGCCGCAACACACGACGGTTGCTTACCTCTTATGGACAACGGTCACTATCATCCAACCGAGGTTGTATCCGACAAGATTCCTGCTCTTCTTGCCTTCTTCCCCGAAATCGCATTACATATTACTCGTCCAATTCGTTGGGACTCTGACCACGTAGTGCTTTTTGATGATGAAACACGCGAGATGGCAAAAGAGATTGTACGCTGTGACGCATTCGACCGCGTATATATGGCGCTTGACTACTTTGATGCAAGCATCAACCGTATCGCCGCTTGGAGCGTAGGTCTTCGCAGCTGGCAAAAAGCACTGCTTATGGCAATGCTTACACCAAACGTCCAACTCAAAGAATTGCAAGACAAGGGCAATTACACCGAGCTTATGGTAAGAAGCGAAGAGGTTAAGACCTTACCTTTCGGTGATATCTGGAACTACTACTGCGAGTGCTGTGGCGCGCCAAAGGATGGCGAGTGGTTTGCACTGGTAGAAGAGTACGAAAAGAATGTGCTTTCAAAACGCGTATAAAAATTAATTTAAACTTAAAAGGGATGGCTGTTGCCATCCCTTTATCTTTATACAATAATACGGACGAGCAGTGCTCGCCCCTATGTAGTAAATATATAAAATGTTGTAGGAGCGACCATTGGTCGCCCCTCATAAACATAACCCTCTGCTTAAATTTAAGCAGAGGGTTTATTTTACATTTTCGATTTTAAAAACTTAATATAATAATTCCAATCCTCTCGCGAGAAGAAATGCTTGTGCGCACGTAGATGATAGCCTATGCTACCTTCGGTTAAGTGGTCATTTGCTTCGGGCATTTTATCGGGAGTAATAAGTCCCTTTTCGCCCAAAAGCTCCCAAGCCGTACTTGCGTGAAGCGTAGTCAAAAACTCTGACACTGGGTCGGCGCCATCGTCCTCTACAGCCGAGCCAACACACACAAGTCGCGGTGCTATTGCCGCTATAACATAAGCCTGATCGTAAGGTTTATCGTCTTCAGCGTCTACGAAGTCCTTAAAATATTCGCAAAACCAATCCCAGCTGCCCGATCTAAAAAAGTCGGTAATACGCTCGCCTGTGCCGTGCTTTGAGGTTGCGGCACCGCCGTAACCCGAATCATTTGATATTGCACACCAAAAACGTTCATCCTGTGCGGCGGTCCAAAGTGCCGTTTTACCAAGACGTGAATGACCAACAACCGCAGTATGTGTAGCATCAATATCGTCGCGAGTAAGCAGGTAGTCAAGCGCACGCGATGCGGCATACGACCACATACCAATCTTACCCCATTCGCTTTTATCTTGACGGGGATGTGTTACACCAAACATTTTACCCATTCCGTCGGAAAAATCGCCGCCCAAATTATCGTTTACAACATCGGTATAAACCATTATAAACAACGCAAAGCCTTGATCGGTTATTTCCTCAATAGGTAAATAACGGTCGGGTGCGCGACGAAAAGCGTGATTTAAAAATACAGGTGGTTTTTCTACACCGTTTGGAATATATAATTCACTATAAAATGTGAACGGTCCGTTTGGCGTATTAAAGGTAATGTTTATATGCTGTTCGGTTACCTTACCGGCATAGGCAATTTTATCTTCAAAAATCACTTCGCCCGTACCCTCACCCAAACAATCGGGAGTATAGCCATAGGAATATTTTTGCAAATCGTCAAGCATTTCGGCTCGACGCTCACGCCAATTTTCTACCGTAACTACGCTGCCATCGTTCATTTTTAAAATAGGTAGCAAGTCGCGTTCTTTAAGTATTTCTTTTAACATATTATTTCACCTGCTGTAATTTAGACTTTCGGTTGTTTATGTATTCGCCAATCTTTTTAACAATAAATATTGCAAGCAAGCCGTCTATTACGCCCAAGGCTGCGCCCGCTAAAACATCGGTCGGATAATGTACATAAAGGTAAAGTCTTGAAAGACAGGTCAACACCGCCACCGTTATTGCTGCTATGCCCCATTTTTTATTATTATAAAAAATAGCTACTGCACACTCAACCGCGCAACGCGAATGACCCGACGGAAAAGAAAAACTTGAAAGCTTATCGACAATAAGCGTTACATCGGGGTTTACGGTATATGGACGCGGTCTTTCAAAAAGCTTTTTAAGAATTTGATTTCCCAAAATCTCACCTATAAGCAGTACAACGCCCAAGCAAATACCCGTTTTGCGTGTCTTTTTAAAGCAGAGTAAAACCACTGCCAAGATTATCCAAAAAATGCCTTTGTTTGAAAGACTTGTAATGCCTACAAAAAAGTAATCTAAAAATTTGCAAGAAAATGTTTCTCTAATAAAATCAAGAATACCTATTTCAAATTGATTAAGCGCATCCATTTAAAGCACCTCTTTATTTAAAAAATAATGGTAATTTCTCTAAAAAGATTATATCATCGCGCTCTGCGGCATCGCCTTCGGCTAAGAATGCGCAAGCAGCGGCTTCAACGGCTCCTGCCTGTTTTAAAAGCTCACGAACAGCGGCTAATGATTCGCCTGTGCTGATAACATCATCAATAACAAGCACTCGCTTACCCTTGATTTGCTCGACTTCACTTTCACCAAGATAAAGGTGTTGTTCTTTTTGAGTAGTAATAGATGTTACCGAAACCTCAAGCGCATTACGCATATAAACCTTTACGCCCTTACGAGCAATTATGTACGGCTTGCCGCTCTGACGAGCCATTTCATAAGCCATAGGAATACTTTTTGCCTCGGGAGTAAGTATTACATCAAACTCAGGAACCTTTTTAAGAAGCTCTGCACAACCAGCAATAGTCAGCTCAACATCACCAAAGATTATAAAAGCCGCAATATCAAGCTTGTCACTTACGGGGAATTTTTCAAGCTTACGCTCAAGACCAGCAATTTTTAAAGTATAAAATTCAGACATAAGTATTTCTCCTTACAATACGGACCGTCAAGTACGCCGGTCCCTACAATATAATTCTAATTTTATGCGTAGGGGCGACCATTGGTCGTCCGTTTAATTGCGCATCAACCGGGTGGCCATTGAAGATTACGGCGTGCTAACAAATGAAAGTGTATATGTCCTACCGTTTGTCCACCGTCTTTACCACAGTTATTAACCACACGGAAACCATCTTCAAGTTTTTCTTGCGCTGCAATTTTAGCCACAGCCTCAAAAATTTTTGAAATGTAATGGCTATTTTCTGCATTTATTTCAGCCGCAGATGCAATGTGTATCTTTGGCACTATAACTGCGTGAAAAGGCGCTTGTGGATCAATGTCTAAAAAAGCGTAAACCCACTCGTCTTCATAAACCTTGGTAGAGGGTATATCACCCGCGATTATTTTACAAAATAGACAATCAGACATTTTAAATTCTCCTATATCTCTATTTCTAAGCCTTCATAAGAAGTAATAAAACCATTTTCTTTTGCAATAGGCACAAAATCATCATACACGGCATCTCCACCGTTATGTGAAAAATGATTGAGTATAAATTTAGTATTGCCGTCAACCAGTCCGCACACAAGCATCTCGTCACGGGTTTTAATATTGCGTGGCAAGCCCATGTGTGACGAATAGGAAATATCGGTAGTGCCTGCGGTACAGTCCATTACAACCGCATCAAAACAAAGACCGCTGTTTTTTAGATATTTCCAAGTTTCTTCGGGTAGCAAGCCCGTATCTTGCGCGTAAAGTAGCGTTTTGTTTTCCTTTGCAATTACGTATATATACGGATTTTCGGTGCCGTGAGTAGCCTTAAGAGCAGTTACTTTGTAATCACCCACATTAAAAGGCTCAAAAGCGGGATGTGATTCACACCTTAAAAACCCGCGCGAATTTGCCACAATGTCAGAAAGAGGAGCCTCTATATCGCAGCTTCCGTAAACCGTAAGACCGTGCCAATCATCAGGCGGGCAAGAAAAGCCTCTTGCCATCCAATTTAAATCATTTGAATAAAAATGGTCATCGTGTATATGGGTAATAAGAACATTTTTAATATTCAAAAGATTTATATTGCGCGTTATTACGTGATAATAGGTGTCACACGGATAATCTATAAATAAATCATTATCTATAAGTGTTTGTGACCGTGTGCGAATATTTTTACCACCAAGAGTTTTTGCCTTTTTGCAATTTTCGCAATCGCAAAACATTGCGGGGAACGCCTCGGCCGCCGCGGTACCTAAAAATTTAATTTTCATAATATTTATTTCAACTGACCTTCAACGATAGAATTTACAGCAACTAAAGCTTCGTCGGCTTTTGCAATTTCTTTACCGCCTGCCATAGCGCTGTCGGGCTTACCGCCACCGTTACCGCCGGCAATTTGAGCCACTGCCTTTACAATGTTACCTGCGTGAGCGCCCTTTGCAAGCGCCGCTTTACCTACACCTGCGCAGAAGGTAAGTTTTTCACCGTTAACGGCCGCCAAAACTGCTACAGCATCATCATTTTCTGCCTTAATGGTATCAATCATTTTGCGAAGCTCGTCGGGTGCTGTGCCGTCGAATTTAGCGGTTGCCACCTTAACACCGTTTATATCGGTAGCGTTTGCCATAAGGTCATTGAGTTTGCCGGAAGCAAGCTTTGCCTCGAGTGATTCAATTTTCTTTGAATCCTCTTTCATTTGCTTTACGGTAGCCGCAGCCTTTGTTGCAACATCCTCGATATTGCCGATTTTAAGTGTAGCCGCAGTGTCTGCAAGCAATGATTTATAATGATTTATAAGATTTACAACGTTAAAGCCTGTGTATGCTTCAATACGTCTTGTACCTGCCGCAATACCGCTTTCGCTTATAATTCTGAAAAGACCGATTTTGCCCGTGTTGTCAACGTGGGTACCACCGCAAAGCTCGGTAGAGAAATCACCCGCTTTTACAACGCGAACGATGTCGCCATACTTTTCGCCAAAGAGTGCCATAGCGCCAAGAGCACGAGCCTCGTCAATAGGCATTTCACGGTTATCAACCACAATGCCGTCAAGAATTGCGGTATTAACTAAAGTTTCAACCTGTTGGGTTTCTTCGGCAGTTAAAGCCGAGAAATGGGTAAAGTCGAAACGTACTGCCTTTTCATTTACAAGCTGACCTGCCTGCTCAACGTGGGTGCCGAGAACCTTACGCAAAGCCGCCTGCAAAAGATGTGCCGCAGTATGATTACGGCGAATAGCCTCACGACAAGCAACGTCAATCTTAACGTTTACTTTATCGCCTACCGAAATAGTATCATTTGCAGTACCAACATGAGTAAATATGCCATCTACGGTCTTTTTGGTATCAACAACATCAAAGCCTGTAATAGCACCGCTGTCGCCTACTTGACCGCCGCTTTCAGCATAGAAAACGGTTTTGTCAAGTACAACAATAGCCTTTTGACCTGCCATTGCCGAAGATACGTGCTCGCCCTCAACAACTATATCAAGAACAGTGGCATCACACTCATTTTGTGTATAGCCCAAAAATTCGGTAGCGGCAATATCGTCAAAGTTAATGCCGTCACTGCTCCAGCTTTCACCGTCACTTGCTTTACGAGCGTTACGTGCCTTTTCACGCTGCTGTTGCATCAAATTGTTAAAGCCGTCTTCGTCAACGGTCATACCTTTTTCGGCCAAAATATCACGTGTTAGGTCTAGTGGGAAGCCGTAGGTATCATACAGACGGAATGCATCCTCACCCGAGAGTGTGCCGCCGTTTGCGGTTAAATCGTTTAGTATTGTAAGACCTTGGTCAATAGTTTTTGAAAAGCTTGCTTCTTCGTTGGCAATAACCTTCTTTATAAGCTCTTGCTTATCTACAAGTTCTGGGTAACCTGAAGCGTTTTCTTTAATAACCGCCTCTACCATTTCTACAAGAAATGCGCGGTCAATACCTATAAGACGTCCATGACGGGCAGCACGACGAATAAGACGGCGAAGCACGTAGCCACGTCCCTCATTTGAAGGAATAATGCCGTCGCTTATCATAAATGTTGATGCGCGAGCGTGGTCGGTAATAGCGCGGATAGAAATATCTACCCTTTGGTCTTGTCCATAAGTCTTACCCGAAATTTCACAAACCTTGTCAAGTATATTACGAATGGTATCAACCTCGAACATATTGTCAACACCCTGCATTACGCAAGCGAGTCGCTCAAGGCCCATACCTGTATCAATGTTTTTGTGTTCAAGCTCGGTGTATGTGCCGTCACCCATATTGTTAAACTGGGTAAATACGTTGTTCCATATTTCCATATATCTGTCGCATTCACAGCCTGGTTTACAGTCAGGTGAGCCACAGCCGTATTTTTCGCCACGGTCAAAGTAAATCTCACTGCAAGGGCCGCAAGGACCTGTGCCGTGCTCCCAGAAATTGTCGGCTTTGCCAAGCTTTACAATATGCTCTTCTGGCACACCAATAACATCACGCCAAATAGCGTATGCCTCGTCATCCTCTTCATAAACCGATGGCCAAAGTAACTCTGCGGGGATTTCAAGATCTTTTGTCAAAAATTCCCAAGCCCACGGAATAGCCTCGTTCTTAAAGTAATCACCGAAAGAGAAGTTACCAAGCATTTCAAAATATGTACCGTGACGCGCAGTGATACCAACGCGCTCAAGGTCGGGTGTACGAATACACTTTTGGCAGGTGGTAAGGCGATTGCGCGGTGGGGTTACCTCACCCGTGAAATACTTTTTCATAGGCGCCATACCCGAGTTTATAAGCAGTAATGATTTATCATTGTTTGGCACCAAAGAGAAGCTGCCAAGACGCAAGTGACCCTTTGATTCAAAGAATGATAAATACCTTTCTCTAAGTTCGTTAAGTGACATCCATTTCATAATTATTACTTCCTTAAAATAAAGATAAACATACACAATGATTATATACCGCAAAAGGTATTTTGTCAATGGATACTATACCGTAAAAGGTGGTATTTTAAAAAACTTTTTAGTGACTTTTTTGTCGAAATGTGTTAGTATGTTTTTGAGGTGAATGTTATGTTTTTTACTCCTGAGGCTAACATATCTGAGGGCTTGGGCTTTAGACTATATGACTTAACGCATCTTATGTGGCTTGGCATTTTTGTGTTGTTGTGCATAGTAAGCGTTATAACTTATAAAAAACTTAATACAAAGCACCGCAACATAATGCGAATTGGAATTGCTGTGACAGTTATAACACTCGAAACTGCAAAAAACATCGTGGCATTTGCAGTAGGCGACTTTGGTATAGGTCATATGCCGTTTCATTTGTGCGGTATAAATGTATTGCTTATAACCTTTTGCATTTTTAAACGCACCAAAACTGTTGAAAACTTTTTATATTACATAGGCATACCGGGCGCAATGCTCGCACTTCTTACTCCCGACTGGACCAATATGCCCTGCTTTAACTATTTTCATATACACAGCTTTGTAATACATATGTTTTTGGTGCTTTACCCGTTTGTTTTGGTGGCAAGCGGAGATTTAAAACCCGATTTTAAATCAATGCCTAAATGCATATTACTGCTAATTTGTTTTGCAATACCCGCTCTCATATTAAACTTGATATTTGACCAAAATTTTATGTTTTTGATGAATACTGCGGGCATTGGCTTTTTGCAAATTTTTGAAGACATATTTGGTGCTCATCAGTGGGCATTTCCAATACTGTTACCAATAATTATGCTGATAATGTCAATTCCGATACTTATTGCAAGCAAAATCAAAAAAGACAAAACAGATAAAAAAGAATTAGTAAATGCATAAAATTACTCGGTGCTTTTTAGGGCACCGAGTTTAGTTTTTATGTTATATTTATTTGACAGCAACGCATTGTGTCGAGCGCGGCGTTGTGGGTGTCGGGTGTAACGCCCGCGCAGCAAGACGCATCTACAAAAATTTCGCAGTCAAGCAAATTCGCCTTAAGAAGTAATGCATTTGATACGACGCAAATATCGGTGCACAGACCTATAAGGGTGATTTCTGCGGTGTCGTCACCGATAGCCGCCTTAACCAGCTTCGGTAAATCCACCGAGCCAAAGGTTAATTTTTCTATTGCTTGATAATTTTTGCCTTTTAACGCATTGGCAATTTGCGGATTAAGCTCCCATCCGTTTGTACCCTTTATGCAGTGCGGTACGGGTAATTTTTTGCCCTCTAAAGTATCCATATAATCATCAAAATGTGTATCGTAGGTTACAAAAATATCTCCGTCAAAATTTTTTATTTTTTCGGCAGCATTGTTAATTATTGCCTGTGCCTCGGCAGTGCCTAAAGCGCCGTCAACGAAATCGTTTTGAATATCGACTACAATCAAAATCTTTTTCATAAAAAACACTTCCTTTAAAAGCATTATACACCCTTTAATTGCGCTTAGCAACTGTAACTTTTTCGTGACATTTGTCGATATATATGTTAATATGTTTTCGAGGTGGGAATTATGTTTTTAGATACCGTTGAAACAATAAAGGATGGCGCGGGATTTGATCTTTTTGGAAAAACACATTTAATATGGATTGCCGCTTTTGTAATTTTGGCAATTGGCGCGCCATTAATTTACCGCAAGCTTTCACCAAAGGCACGCAACATTATGCGCATAGCAGTAGCAAGTCTTATCATACTTGATGAAATTTGGAAATGGGTATTTTTATTTATAGGCGATAGATATGAACACAGCTATCTGCCGCTTCATTTATGCAGCATAAATGTATTTTTAGTAGCGTTTCATATTTTGAAACAGCCAAAGGTTGTTAATAATTTTCTTTATACGATATGCGTACCTGCAGGCATTATAGCGCTTCTGACACCCTCATGGACAGCGCTGCCGCCCGCAAACTTTATGCACATACACAGCTTTACAATACACATTCTTTTGGCGCTTTATCCACTTATGTTAGTCGTCGGCGGTGATATAAAACCCGATATAAAAATGGCGCCAAAGTGCTTACTGTTACTGATTTGTATGGGTGTTGTGGTTTTGGGTGTAAACTTTTTATGCGACACAAACTTTATGTTCTTGATGCGCACAGATAATATTGCCTTTCTTGTGTTGTTTGAAAACATCTTTGGCGCACATCAGTGGGCATTCCCTATACTTTTGCCAACAATAATGCTTATTATGTATTTACCAATAATTATCATAAACAAAATAAAAGCAAAACAAAAATTATAAGCCAAAACCCTTGCCGCTCGGCAAGGGTTTTTCTTTAAAACAAGTCATTATGCACTATATCAATAATTTTTGCAAACTCGCCTTTGCTGTAGGAATTAGGTCCGGCCGCATCGGTAAGTATTGCTATAATATATGGTGTTTCCCCTTTCCACACAATTCCCGCGTCACTAAATGACAGCCATTCCCCCGTGCTGTTGTGACCTTGCTTGTGTGAATATTCTACACCTGTTAGTGCCGCCGTGGCATAATTGCCCGCGGTGCCCGTACAGCTGTTATATAAAAATCGCGAATACTCAGTATCTGTTTCAAAATAGTTATATATCTCGCACCATATTTTTACCAAATCGTTTGCCTTTGTTTTAAGGCTCCAAACAGTAGGCTTAATCTTAAGCGAGTCGCAACCAAGCTCGCCCATATAGGCATTATATCCGTCGCGACCAAAGAAATCGACCGACATTAAATAACCAACGTTATCGCTGATAGACATACTTTTGTGCAGTGCTGTTTGCATTGAAAATACCGTACCAAACGGTGAGTACTGCATATCGCCCGTACCGGGTTCATAATGCTTTTCTTGGTATGTAAGCTCGGTTTGTAGACTGCCGTTGCCCGCCTCTAACCGCTTGCAAGCATAAAGTGTATACGCCGCCTTTACGGTACAAGCACCAAAAATTTCAGCCTCGGTGTTATATGCAAGACTCTTACTTCCGTCTACTGAATAAACAGCTAATGAAATATTGTGAGCATGACCGTTCAATATATTTTGCAATTCGGCAATTTTGCTTGAATATTGTTGATTTTCGAGTTCACCGCTTACCGTAACCGCTTTACCTATGTGTACCGCTTGAGGTATTACAGCTTGTATTGGTTTTTGCGGCTTTTGTGCTTGCGGCACATTAGGCTCGCTGTCGGTATCAGTGGCAGTCGGCATAGATATATTATCAATGTCACTGCTTATATTTGTAGCATCTTGATTGCTACACGCGGTTAAAAGCAATATGCAGCAAAACATAGCTGCAAGTGTTTTAATTTTGCGCAAATCTATCGCCGCCTATGATATGATTTTTCTTTTTATTTTACCCAAAAACGCACGGATTTTGGTCTTCCACAACCATCTTACAGGATAGAAAAATTTATTTATTTTCACATATCGTTTATAGCGCTTTGAGGTTGTGCAATCAATATATTTTCCGCCGCGGTAAATGGCTGTCATTACACCGACCACATCACTTTGCGGAACATACTCTTTGTGATAGGTATTATCGCCTCGTATTATGTATGCGCCATCTGGGCTCACACCGATTATTCGGTGAAGTATAAGCTTTTCGACACCCTTTTTCTTATAAAGAGGCACCTCACCAACAGCCAACGGATGCGTAGCCCGTGATATAACCACAATATCTTTATGAGTACGAAGCAACGGGCGCATACTGGCACCGCTTGTTAAAAATGCGGCGGTATCCTGCGTTTTTAACGCTTCTTCAACTGCATTTATGTCGTATGTCTTCATATCAAAAGCTCTGCCTTAGATAATTGTTCTATTAGTGTATCTATACTTTCTTCAACATCGCTTTTTGAAGCATCGGGGTATTCGTTGCTTAACGCATCTATGATAGCCTCACGTGTCGTATCGTTTTTAAGCATTTTAAATATAAACGCCCCTGTTTCGTTAAGCTTTATATAGCCGTTAAAGCGGCCGTCGTTATTGCCTACCGATACGGCTACCGTTTCTCCTGCGACATTGTTGATTACGAATTCATATTTAAGTTTCATCTGTTTTCTCCTCGTCAAATGCGTTTTCGTTTATCTTAAAACCGCCCTCAAGCTCACTGTTTTGGGTTACTAAAGGCTCGTCATCAAGACGGTCTAAAATGCTTTTAAGCGGTATGCTATCTTCTTGTGCAATCGCAGTCTCGGCTATATCGTCTGCGCGCCAAGCTTCAAGCAAGGCTTCACCCTCGGGATACTCGGTATCGGATGGGTGATTTTTAATGTATATAAGACTTACCAGCATATAAATTATAAATATAGCCACTGCGCCGAGTGTTACGCTAACACCGAGGCCAAGACCGGTGTTTTTGTAGTCAAAGCGAATCTCTGATACGCCTGCGTCGACGGGAATCGCCATAAAGCCCGCATTCACCTTTTCAACCTGCGCTGCCTTGCCGTTTACTGTGGCGGTCCAACCCTTATTATAAGGCACCGAGAAAAATACAAGTGACTTTTTATCGCGTGTAACAGAGGCGGTAAAGCCGTTGTTATCAACGCTGAAGCTGTCGGCCGCAGTGTCGCGCAAAGCGGCAGCATCAACGGCTATTGCGCTATCGGCAAGGCTTAAGCTTACTGCGTTAGAATTATAAGTGCCGCTATATCGCAAATCCTCAATATTTGTCATATATTCGCCATATTTTTCAATCTGCTCGTCGGTAAGCAGCATAGCTTTAAGCATAAGCTGCGAGCGTGAATTTTTGCCGTAGCCGTCACAAAAATCATAGCTCATATAATAATCATACGAAAAACCGTATGGCACATAATTTTTGTTTTCATAAACATAATAGCTGCCGCTGGTTTTTATATATTCGTAATCGGGCATCAAAGTGTTGCCGTCATCATCTACAAAGCTGTCGCCGTCGGTGCGGTTGAGCAAATATTTTACCGATAACAGCGAGCGGATTGCG
>JAZUOS010000002.1:0-50424 GCA_045604765.1 Acutalibacteraceae bacterium
ATTGCCCGCAAAGTTCCCGGAACGAAAATCTGCGGACTCAGATCTGAGACCGGCAGAGCGGAGTTCTTTTAGTTATGAAGGAGAGATTCAAATGAAAAACTGTACAGCCTGCCTCCGGCGGAAATGGAGGTAATTCTTAAGAAGGAGGTATTCGCTCATGAGTAATCCTAAAATCATTTTCAAATCGGATATTCCCGAGGAAGCCTTAAACTCAATGGCTATGTTGTTCATTGAGGAAATCGAAAAGCTGCTGGAAACCGAAGAAGGCAAAGCCGAGTTTGAGAAGTTTATGAAGGAACATCCCGATAAAAATAAAGCCTAAAGGTATAGGCAGTGCCGAAGTCGCTGTCGGCACTGCCTTAAAATTTTCGTCACGAAAATCGTTTGTAAATTGTTTTAGAAATAAACAGTAACAGTATTGACTATATACTGTATTTGTGCTATAATAAACACAGCTCGTATGGAGGTGAGTTAAAATATGAATATTGTAGGAGAACGGCTAAAAGAACTCAGGGTAAATGCACGTTATTCCCAAAAGCAAATTGCAGAAAAGTGCGAAACCACCCAAGTGACGATTGGCCGCTACGAAACCGGTGTTGCCGAGCCACCGCTTCAGAAGCTCCTGTGGTACGCCGACTTCTTTGATGTGTCCCTGGACTACATCTTCGGAAGAACGGATAACCCAAAGGGTATGCAAAAATACCCTGCAATCAAAGCAGCACTTTCGGAAGAAGGTGGTCTGGAAGTACTGATGGCAATGTGCTTCACCCCGGGAACCTTGTTCAATGACCGACTGAAGGAGACAATTGCTCAGGTTCTTCAGGAGGTGAAGAACGAATGATTGGTGTTATCTACGCACGGTATTCCTCAGATAGCCAACGAGAGGAAAGCATCGAGGGTCAGCTTCGAGAATGCTATGCTTTTGCCGAGCGAGAAGGTATATCGATCTTTGACACGTATATAGACCGAGCCTTGTCTGCTAAGACGGATAACCGGCCGCAATTCCAAAAAATGATCAAAGATAGCTCCAAGCAAAAGTTTGATGTGGTCATCGTCTGGAAGTTAGACCGATTCGCACGAAACCGATTTGACTCAGCCCATTACAAAAATGTACTGAAAAAGAACAAGGTCAGAGTGATCTCGGCAACCGAGAATATATCCGTGGGTACGGAAGGCATCCTACTCGAATCGGTTCTTGAAGGTATGGCAGAATACTACTCCGCAGAGCTTGCCGAAAAGGTTGGCAGAGGTATGACGGAGAATGCGCTGAAATGCAAGTTTAACGGTGGTACAGTCCCTATTGGGTACGCCATTAACAAGGATCAGTTTTTTGAGGTAGATCCCGTAAAAGCTCCCTATGTGGTACAAGCATTTGAAGCATACGCCAACGGCAAGACGATCAAAGAGATCGTGGATATGCTCAACGTCAAAGGGTTGACCACTTCTCTCGGTTCAAAAATCACCATCAACATCGTCACAGATATGTTAAAGAATCGACGGTATATTGGTGAATACAAATTCCGAAATATCGTCCAAAAGGATGGCATACCAAGGATCGTGCCACAAGCATTATTTGACAAGGTGCAAATTGAGCGTGAAAAGAACAAGAGAGCCACAGCAAGGCACAAAGCCGAGGATGACTACTTACTGACAACCAAGCTATTCTGCGGCAAATGCGGGCGTTATATGACCGGTGAAAGCGGCACAGGCCGAAGCGGAGCGGTGCATCGATACTACAAATGCAATGGTGCCAAGTATAAGCACGCATGCGACAAAAAGACAGTCAAAAAGGACTGGATCGAAAACCTCGTTATCAAGTATACCCGCGAAATGATGATGAGCGATAATGTACTTGAAGATATCGCCGGCATTGTATTCCGAAACTTTCAGAAAGAGAATCCTGTCATTCAGTTATTAAAACAAAGGCTTAGCGAAACGGAAACAGCACTGAACAATCTACTCAAAGCAATAGAAGAAGGCATTATCACTTCAACAACAAAACAGAGAATGCTCGAATTGGAGCAGACGAGAGATGAGATAAATTTGAAGCTCATCAAGGAAGAAATGAAGAAGCCCACGGTCACAAAAGAGGGCTTGAGACTATCGTTGAAGCAAATTCAGACCATGAGCTTAGAGACGAAGGAACACAAACAAAGACAGATTGACTGCTTTGTCAATGCCGTATATCTCTACGACGACAAGCTGGTCATAACATTCAATTATAAGGAAGCAAGTAAAACCATGACTCTTAAAGAGGTAAATGGTTCGATTATAGAATGCTCAGGTGCACCAGAAAAAGACCAAGTCAATCGACTTGGTCTTTTTCGATTAAATTTGCCTTTGGTGAGTTATAATGTTTCGCAATTATATCCAGACTTTATCTAAGTGATATTAACATCGCGAGCTGATTTATGCAGCAATTCTGATATATGGGTTAATAAATTAAGACACTGCTTATTTATAAAGCAGTGTCTTTGATTTTTATTTAACTATAAATTAGTATGCAACGCCTTGAGCGATCATAGCGTCTGCAACCTTTTCAAAGCCGGCAATGTTTGCGCCTGCGATAAGGTCGCCTTCCATACCGTACTTTTTAGCTGCATCCCAAGAATTCTTGTAGATGTCAGCCATAATCTGATGAAGCTTAGCGTCAACCTCTTCGGCAGTCCAGCTATAACGCATTGAGTTCTGGCTCATTTCAAGACCTGATACTGCAACACCGCCGGCATTTACTGCCTTAGATGGAGCAATAACTACGCCTGCAGCCTTAAGTACTTTAATAGCCTCGTCGGTAGATGGCATATTAGCAACCTCGGCATAGTATTTAACGCCGTTTGCTACGATATTTTTAGCATCTTCTTCGCCAACCTCGTTCTGAGTAGCGCAAGGCATAACAACGTCAACCTTTTGCTCCCAAGGACGCTTGCCTGCAAAGAAAGGAACGCCAAACTTGTCAGCATAATCCTGTACCTTATCGCGACCTGATGCACGCATTTCAAGCATAAAGTTGAGCTTTTCTTCGGTTACAACACCGTCAGCGTCATATACGTAGCCGTCAGGACCTGAAATGGTAACAACCTTACCGCCAAGCTCTGCAACCTTCATTGCAGTGCCCCAAGCAACGTTACCAAAACCTGAAATTGCAAAGGTCTTGCCCTTAACTTCTTCGCCAAATGTCTTAAGCATTTCCTGTACATAGTACACAGCGCCAAAGCCTGTAGCTTCAGGACGGATAAGTGAACCGCCAAATGAACGGCCCTTACCGGTAAGAACGCCGGTAAACTCGTTGCGAAGACGCTTGTACTGACCGTAGAGGTAACCTACCTCACGAGCACCTACACCGATATCACCTGCAGGAACGTCGGTATCAGCACCAATGTGCTTTGCAAGCTCGGTCATAAAGCTCTGGCAAAATCTCATGATTTCACCGTCACTGCGGCCGCGTGGGTCAAAGTCTGAACCACCCTTACCGCCGCCCATAGGAAGACCGGTAAGACTGTTTTTGAATGTCTGCTCAAAACCGAGGAACTTCATAATAGAAGCATTAACTGTTGGATGGAAACGAAGACCACCCTTGTATGGGCCAATTGCAGAGTTAAACTGCACACGGAAACCGCGGTTTACCTGAACCTGACCATTATCATCAACCCAAGAAACGCGGAATGTGATCATACGCTCGGGTTCTACCATACGCTCGATAACGCCGTGCTTTTCAAATTTTGAGTCCTGTGCTACAACAGGCTCAAGTGACTCAAGCACGTCACGCACTGCCTGCAAAAATTCAGGCTCGTTGCCGTTACGCTTTTCGGTATCGGCATAAACTTTGTTTAAATATTCTGACTTAAACATAATATCTACCTCCACACTTTAAAGTGTTAAAATAATATACTATATACTACTACTATTTTTTTTTGCAGTCAATAAAAAATTTTGTAAATTTTCGAATTTTTTGCAATTTAACGGCATTTTGCTTGACAAAAGGGCAAAAAATAGTTATTATGTATTATTGTAAAGCATTGATAAGGACAGTATCCGTTTTTAAACCTTTTAAAGAGAGTGCTCTCATCGGCTGAAAGGAGCATAAAGGAAATCTCGGAGAACACCACCTTTGAGTGCTGTGGGGTAACAACCATAGACGTATCCGCTGCGTTAAAGCGTTAAAAGTGCCGTAAAGCAATTTGCGGAATGTGGGTGGAACCACGGAGAGTATTTTACACTTCGTCCCTGTATTTTACAGGTGGCGAAATTTTTTTATTTTAATATTATTATGAAAGAGGATAGATTTTTATGAAGATCATTTACAAAGATGGTACTGTTGCGGAAGCCGAGGCTTCACAAGAGCTTGAAGTGCTACGTCACTCTGCAGCGCACATTATGGCGCAGGCTGTAAAGCGCCTTTACCCACATGCCGATTTTGGCTATGGCCCTGCAACCGAAAAGGGATTTTACTATGATATAGACCTCGGTGACACCAAGCTTTCAGACGAAGATTTGGCTGCTATTGAGGCAGAAATGAAAAAAATCACAAAAGAGAATTTGCCCATTCGCCCTTACGTTTTATCTCGTGAAGAGGCTATTGCACATATGCAAGAATTGGGTGAAAAATATAAGGTTGAGCATATCGGTGATTTGCCCGAAGACGCTGAAATCAGTTTCTTTAAGCAGGGCGATTATGTAGATATGTGTACAGGCCCTCACCTTTGCTACACAAAAGCACTTAAGGCATTTAAAATTACCGGTCAGTCGGGTGCTTACTGGAAAAACGACAAAAACAACAAAATGCTTACCCGTATTTACGGTACCGCATTTAAGACTCAAGAAGAGATTGACGCATACTTAAAAATGGTTGAAGAGGCAGAACGTCGCGACCACAATAAGCTTGGTCGTGAGCTTGGTTTCTTTACAACCGTTGACTCAATTGGTCAAGGATTACCAATCCTTTTGCCAAAGGGCTCACGTGTAATTCAGTTATTACAGCGTTGGGTTGAAGACGTTGAGCAAGAGCACGGCTATTTGCTTACAAAAACACCTCTTATGGCAAAGCGTGACCTTTACCGTATTTCAGGTCACTGGGATCACTATCTTGACGGTATGTTTGTTTTAGGCGACCCTCATGACGAAGAAAAAGAATGCTTGGCAATGCGTCCTATGACCTGCCCATTCCAGTATCAAGTATTCCTTAACGCTGCTCGTAGCTATCGTGATTTGCCGATGCGCTTGGGCGAAACCTCTACCCTATTCAGAAATGAAGATTCGGGCGAAATGCACGGTCTTATCCGTGTGCGTCAGTTCACCATTTCCGAAGGTCACTTGGTGCTTCGCCCCGACCAGTTAGAACAAGAGTTTGCTGACTGCTTATCACTTTCTAAGTATTTCCTTGAAACTGTAGGTCTTCTCGAAGACTGCACTTTCCGTTTCTCACAGTGGGATCCTAACAACACCGACAAATATGAGGGTACCGCTGAACAGTGGAACGCCGCGCAGGCAACTATGGAAAAGATACTTGAGCACTTGGGCGTTGAGTATGAAATTGGTATTGACGAGGCTGCTTTCTACGGACCAAAGCTTGATATTCAATATAAGAATGTATTCGGCAAAGAGGACACTATCGTTACAATTCAGATAGATATGTTGCTCGCCGAAAAATTCGGTATGTATTACACCGATGCTGACGGTCAAAAGAAGTTACCATATATCATTCACCGCACAAGCCTTGGTTGCTACGAGCGTACACTTGCATACTTAATCGAAAAGTATGCCGGCGCACTTCCAACCTGGATTTCGCCCGAGCAGGTTCGTATTCTTACAATTACCGACCGCGCTAACGACTACGCCGAAGAAATTCGTGCACAGCTCGCCGCTAAAAAATACCGCGTAACTGTTGACGACAGCCAAAACACACTTAAATATAAAATCAGAAACGCACAGCTTGAAAAGGTGCCATATATGATTATTTTGGGTGATAAGGATATCGAAAACAAGACAGTATCAGTTCGCCACCGTTCAGGCGAAGACCTCGGCGCAATTTCTATGGACGAGTTCCAAAGCATACTCGCTGATGTTGTAGACAACAAACTTAAAAAGTAATACAAAATAATTAATGGCTTGGAGAAAATCTCCAAGCCATTAATTTTACTCTTTTTCTTTTTTTATCGCCTTAACATCTGATTTGGTATAAAGGAATGATGAAATCAGCATCATTACTATGCATACAATTATTAAAACATTAGAAACGGTGGGCGGAATATTAAACCACACAATATGTATAAACATTGTAATATAAATCAGCACAGTGTTAAGCTTTCCGTGCCATTTAGCTGCCACAACAAAGCCGGCTTTTTCGAGCGTTATCATATTCATTATTGCGGCAAGTGACTCTTTTATAATAAGTATAACAAGCGGAATTAACAAAAGCTTAAATCTTGTTACCAAGCAAAACATCATTACAATTTGTGTCAGCTTATCGGCAACCGGGTCAAACGCCTTGCCAAAATCGCTTATCATATCAAATTTGCGGGCAATAAAGCCGTCTATAATATCGGTAAGACCTGATATTATAAACACTACCGTTGTCCACATATAGTCTTTTTGAAAGCAATAAAGCCACACTATTACGGGTATTAAACACAGTCTGAAAAATGAAAGTATGTTTGGTATGGTAATGATTTTGTTTTTATACCTATTAGTATTTTGGGTAACCGTAAGAATTCATCTCCTATAAAAAATCACATTATGCAAGCGGCACTATAAACACGCCTTCGCCGTAATTGAGGTCAAGATCAAAATTGCCGTCTTCATCAAGAGTTATAATTTGGGGTGTACCGCTATAACCCTCGCCACCATAAACGGCCAACGCACCACAGTCTTTAAATGTAACATTAACGCTATTTGCTTTGCCGTTGTTTTCGGCAAAGTTTACTATCATATAGGCTTCGCCGTGCTCGTCACTCTCAAAACGGCTTACAACCAAATCCTGTGTACTTTTGGCGGCTGCATAATGTTTGGCATTTTCTAAAGTTGCATATTCAAGCATTTCATCATATTCAATTGCAGATACACGCAGAGAATGGTCAACCGAACCCGAAACTCCTATCGATTGGTCCCAATCATACGCTAAAAAAGCGCTTGAAAAAGACTGAATTTCATTATTGATTTCTTTAACAAAATCATACATTTTACTTGGTGTATTATCTGCATTGAGTATGCAGTAGTTATACTCCCTGCCCTTTGGTACTGAATAGCAATAATAACACAAATGGTCTGCACCAAATGCAAGAGCCGCATAAACCTGCCAACGCATATCGCCCTCGCACAAATCCTCTTCAAATTCTGCGCCTGCGCTTGATTGCAATATGAATGTTTTTTCTGCGTTGTATTTTTTGGCCGTTTCTGCTATTGCTTTATGATTTGCTACAATTTGCTTATCTACATCCTTCTCATTTGTATGGAAAGGATAAATATCAACCGAAATATAAGGCTTTTCAAAATGGCTCATAAATTTTTCGCCATATTTTTCCATCATATCCTGATTGGACTCAAAACCGTAATATGGTGCTCCGTATATTGGAATCAGATTAATCACGTAATCGGCATCTGGATACACCTTTTTAAAATCGTTTATAAGCGTTTCTTTACCATAGATATCAAAATGTGGATCAAATTTTGGCTCATCACAAATATGAATGCCGCTGATGATATCTTTATAATCGCCATACACATCGTGTTTGCTAAAGGGTGTTTCACCGTAATAATCAGCACCCTCTTCTTCACAAGCAACGGCAATCCAATCGTTATAGTTAAGCACAGCATTTAGTCCTAGTTTTTTGCAAAGCTCGAGCGCTTTCATAGTGCGGTCAGAGCCAAGATAAAACTGTTCTTCGCTGTTCCTTTCGCCCGAATGATTTATCATAAGCAGGGTGTTAAGTCCGGCACCTTTATATAGATTAAAGCTTTCTTCACTTATCTCATACGGTGCCCAGTATCCCGATATTTCAAATTCCTGCTTTGCATATTCGGGTAAATTTTTCCCACTGTGTTTTTTATCACAACCGACAACCGAAAAAGCCATAACCAACACCATCATTACTATAAATATTTTTTTAAACATAAACTAAACCTCTAATGTAATTATTTAAGCGGCACTACAAATATTCCTTCACCGTAGGCAAGGTCAACTGCAAAATTGCCGTTTTCGTCAAGGGTTATAATCTCAGGCGTGCCGCTATAATCCTCACCGCCATAAACAGCAACCGCGCCGCAGTCTTTAAATGTAGCATTAACACTATTGGCTTTGCCATTGTTTTCGGCAAAGTTTACAAGCATATATGCTTCGCCGTGCTCGTCACTCTCAAAACGGCTTACAACCAAATCCTGTGTGCCTTTTGCTGATACATAATGCTTTGTATCTTCCAAATTTACCGGATTCAAATCTAAATCATATTCAATTGAGCATACGCGGAAGGTCTGGTCAACTGAGCCAGAAACACCTATTGATTGTTGCCAATTGTACGAGAGCACTGCGCTTGCAAATTTTTGTATTTCGCCGTTTACGTTTTTTATATCATAGTATAATTGATTAGGTGTTTTTTGGTCTCTTTCGAGTATACAGTGGTTATAAGGTATTCCCTCGGGCACCGAATAGCAATAATACTGCAAATTATCAGCACCAAAGGCTATTGCCAAATACGCCTGCTGACGCATATCTGCTTCGCTTAAGGTTTCTACAAATTCATTACCTGTGCTTGACTGTAAAATGAATGTTGTTTCAGCACCATATTTCTTTGCAGTATTTGCAATTTGGTTATAGTTGTTTAATATATTTTTACCAACCATATCCCAATTTGAATACAGATAGCAGTCAACACATATATATGGATTTTCAAACTTGCTCATAATACCCTCGCCGTAGTGTTCAAGCATTTCGGGATAGTTATCGTAGTCGCGGCTTGTAATAGCAGTTTCAGGTATAAGATTAACCATATATTTTACACCGGGATACACCTTTTTAAAGTCATTGATAAGTGTATCGGAGGTAAGATATGTCATCTTTTCCTTGTTGGGTTCATCGTTAATGTGAACACCCTTAATAATGTCCTTATATTCGCCGTAATAATCGTGGCGGCTAAATGGCGTGCCCTCAAAATATTCGTCACCCTCGTTTTCGCGATTGTACCAAGTGTCGCCGTATGATATATAAACATCTAATCCTACTTTTTTGCAAAGTTCGAGTGCTTCCATTGAGCGTTTTGAGCCTAAATAATACTGATTTTCGCTGGTTCTTGGCAGCTCGTCGTGATTTGTAAAAGAGTAAACATTAAAGCCTGCATCCTTGTATTGTTTAAACGCTTCTTCGGTCATTTGACGCGGTGCCCAAAGTCCGCATATTTCAAATTCTTGCGCTTCGTATTTTGGCAGGTCTTTTTCACTGTATTTTTTATCACAACCCACAACCGAAAAAGCCATAATAAAAACCAATGCCATTATAAATATTTTTTTAAACATAATCTTCACCTTTTATCATAGGCTGACGGAAAACCGTCAGCCTATTATAGCTTAATTATTTAAGGATAGTTACAAACACACCTTCGCCATACTCAAGCTCGATTGTTGCCTTACCATCTTCGTCAAGCTCAACAATTTCGGGTGTGCCGTCAAAGCCTATACCACCGTAAAGGGCAATTTTGCTGCAATCTTTAAAGGTAGCAGTTACGGTATTGCTCTTTTCACGGTCTGCCCAGTTTAAGAACATATAGGCTTCGCCGTATTCATCACTTGTAAAACGACTGATTGCCAAGTCTTGTGTGCCTTTAGCATCAACAAAATTTTTAGTATTTTCTAATCTTATATATTCAAGATTTTCATCATATTCGAGCGAGCACACACGGAAGGTTTGGTCAACCGAGCCCGAAACACCGATTGTGGTATCCCAGTCATAAGAAAGAATTACGCTCGCAAAAGACTGAATTTCTTTATGCAATTTTTGTAGGCTATAGTAAATATCGCTTGGTGTGTCATCACGCTTTAATATGCAGTTGTCATACATATAAACGGGGTTACCGTCTTCGTCAAATGATTTTGGAACAGAATAGCAATAATATTGCAAAGTATCAGCACCAAAAAGCAGCGCGTTATTTATCTCCCAACGCAAATCAGCTTCGCTTAAAGTCATTTCAAACTCTTTGTTGCCTTCGTCGGCGCCGCCAACGCTTGACTGCAAAATATAGCCTGGTTTTACGTTATATTTCTTTGCTGAGTTTGCAATGAACTCGTAGTTTGCAAGAAGTGTACCGTCATCCTGTGTCATACCCTGATGGAACGGATAAACATCAACCGATACAAATGACTTATCACCAAAGGGCTCCATAAAGGTTTTTTCATAGAGCTCCATCATTTCTTCATAAGTGTCAAAGCCACGGCTTGACACTGCAGTTATAGGAATAAGGTTTACTATAAATTTAGCGTCGGGATAAACCTTTTTAAAATCATCAACAAGAGTTTTGTCACCATATAGTGCAAAATGATTGGTGCCTGTACCGTCTGCACGCTTTAAATAAGGCTCATCACAAATATGTATACCGGTAATTATATCCTTATATTCGCCGTAAATATCGTGCTTGCTAAACGGAGTTGCTCCATAAAAATCCTCGCCTTCTTCTTCACAACGCGGAACCATCCAGTCATTATAATTAAGAATAGCGTTAAGTCCAACCTTTTTACAGTTTTCAAGCGCTGTCATAGTACGCTGGGATCCAAAATAAAACTGCTCTTCACTAGTATAACCAAGCGAATGGTTTATCATAGCAAGGGTAGTAAAGCCCGCATCCTTATACTGTTTTAAGCCCTCTTCGCTTATATCATAAGGCGCCCAAAATCCCGAAATTTCAAATTGCTTTTCACTATATTCGGGTAACTTTGAGCCATTGTCGCAACCAATAAGACCAAATGCCATAATAAGTGCTAACGATATTGCTAAAACTTTCTTAAACATAGTGCCTCTCCTTAATCTAATGAATACTTCTTTTCATATTCGCCGTATTCTTCAACAAAGTTGCCAACTGCGGCAGTTTTTACCTTTCTTAGATACTTGTGAGTATCAAGCTTAGGTGAATCCTGCTGAATTGTATATACAGCGATATTTGAACAGTGGTCAGAAACACGCTCCATATTGGTGAGCAAATCAGAGAACACAAAGCCCATCTGAACGGTGCATTCACCCTTTTGCAAGCGGTCAATGTGGCGCGCTTTAAGCTCGTCTTTAAGTTTGTCGATTACCTGCTCAATTGGCTCAACATGAGAAGCCGCCTCAAAGTCATCATTAACAAACGAATTAACTGTAATATCTACAATCTCTCGTAAAGCGTCTATCATAATTGCAATTTCATGCTTAGCTTCATCAGAGAAAACAATATTTTTTTCTTTTATCTCTAAAGCAGTTCCACAAAGGTTTAACGCATGGTCGCTTATACGCTCAAAATCACTTAATGAATGAAGCATACGCGATACTGCGTGCGAATCTTCTTCCGATAAATTATTACTGCTAAGGCGCACAAGATATGTGCCAAGTTTATCCTCATATTTATCAGTAAGTGTTTCCATTTCGCGAACAAACTGTGATTTTTGCTCATCGTAGCCGCCAATAAGCTCAAGCGATGCCATAATTGCAGTTTTTGTGTGCCCCGCCATTTCATTTACAAGACGGCGGCACTCGCTGATTGCAAGCGGTGTATTATTAAATATACGCTCGTCCAAAAATGCGGTGCGCTGCTTTTCTTCCCCATCGGGAATAATTTTTGTGCAGAACTTTATAATAAGTTTCTTTATCGGGAACAAAACAATTGATGTAACAAGGTTAAAGAGCGTGTGAACAATAGCAACACCAACCACACTGATTTCGGTGTTAAGAATGTTAACGCCAAATATCTTCATACCGTACATAATCAGCATACACAGTGTAGAACCGAACACATTAACAAAGAAATGCATCATAACAACGCGTTTTGCATTTTTGTTGGTGCCAACACTCGATATAAGCGCCGTAACACAGGTACCTATATTGGCGCCAAGCACAAGCGGTATTGCCATTTGCCAGGTAATGCCACCCGAAAGAGCCAACGCCTGAACAATACCTATGGTAGCAGCCGACGACTGAATAACACCTGTAAACACTGTGGAAACCAAAAGCGCTATAATTGGGCTTGCAAGGCTTGCTAAAAATGTATCAAAACCCGGTATAGTACGCACCGATTTCATAGAATCGCTCATAAGGTCCATACCAAACATAAGCACCGCAAAGCCTATAAATATAATGCCAAGGTTATGCTTTTTTTCGTTCTTTGATATCATCCGAATAGCGATACCAAAAAAGGCGAGTATTGGGGCAAAGGTGGTTGGCTGCAGCAGTGTCATAAAGAAACTGTCATCACTTATGCCCGCAAGGCTGAGTATCCACGCGGTAAGTGTTGTGCCCACATTAGAGCCCATTATCATACCAAAGGTATTGCCAAAATCTACTATGCCTGAGTTTACAAGACCTACAAGCATAACGGTCATAGCTGACGATGACTGAATAGCTACGGTGATGCCAGCGCCTAAAAAGAAACCTAAAAAGTCATTTGAGGTAACCTTTTTCATAGTACGCTCAAGTCCGCCGCCCGCCATCTGCTCAAGACCCGAAGACATTATGCTCATACCGTAAAGGAAGAACGCAAGTCCCCCCACAAGCATTGCAAACATTGTAAGTATTTGTGTTGCCATATTATCCTCCCAAAAAAGATAACCGTTTAAAAATTAAAACTTGATTTTTTCAGCAATGTATGATTTAAGTTCAGCAATCGGAATACGAACCTGCTCCATACTGTCACGCTCACGAACTGTAACGCAACCGTCCTCTTCGCTTTCAAAGTCATAGGTAATACAGAACGGTGTGCCGATTTCGTCCTCACGACGATAACGCTTACCGATTGAACCGGCATCATCGAAGTCAACCATAAATTCTTTTGCTAAATCATTTTTAATTTCCATAGCTTTATCAGAAAGCTTTTTAGAAAGTGGAAGAACTGCAGCCTTAAACGGAGCTAAAGCAGGATGCAAACGAAGAACTACACGCTTGTCACCCTTTTCGTCAACCTCTTCATCATAAGCATTGCAAAGGAATGCAAGTGTAACACGGTCGGCACCTAAAGACGGCTCAATAACATAAGGAACATATTTTTCGTTTGTTTCTGGATCAAAGTATTCCATTGGCTCTCCCGAATGCTCTGCGTGCTGGCTTAAGTCATAATCGGTACGGTCTGCAACACCCCAAAGCTCGCCCCAACCGAATGGGAACAAGAATTCAAAGTCGGTTGTCGCCTTTGAATAGAAGCAAAGCTCATCTTTGTCGTGGTCACGAAGGCGGAGAGCGTTTTCATCCATACCAAGATTTATGAGCCAGTCGCGGCAGAAGCTGCGCCAATAGTCAAACCACTCAAGGTCGGTGCCCGGCTTGCAGAAGAACTCAAGCTCCATCTGCTCAAACTCACGGATACGGAAGATAAAGTTACCGGGTGTAATTTCATTACGGAAGGATTTACCAATCTGACCTACACCAAAAGGCAGCTTGCGGCGTGTTGTGCGCTGAATATTTTTAAAGTTTACAAATATACCCTGCGCGGTTTCGGGACGGAGATAAAGTGTTGAGGAGCTATCCTCGGTAACGCCCTGGAAGGTTTTAAACATAAGGTTAAACTTACGAATATCGGTAAAATCGTGTGAGCCGCAATCTGGGCAAGCAATACCCTTTTCGCGTATGTATTCCATCATTTCGGCATCGGTCATAGCAGCGGGGTTATCGTCAAGACCGTTTTCTGCTACATAATCTTCAATAAGCTTATCGGCTCTGTGACGGGTTTTGCACTGGCGGCAGTCCATAAGCGGATCAGAAAACCCGCCCAAGTGACCTGACGCTACCCATGTTTCAGGGTTCATAATAATAGCGCTGTCAAGACCTACGTTGTATGGATTTTCTTGCACAAACTTTTTCCACCAAGCGCGCTTGATGTTGTTTTTAAGCTCGACGCCAAGCGGACCGTAATCCCAAGCATTTGCAAGGCCGCCGTAGATTTCACTGCCCGGATATACAAAACCTCTGCCTTTTGCAAGGTTTACTATTGTTTCCATTGTTTTTTGCGAATTGTCCATTTTTTACATCCTCTCGGAAAACTATATTTTTACAAATATAATAGTAATAAAAATCATACCAAAAGTCAACAATTTTGTAAATTTTAACTGCTTGACATATTTATATGTATGTTATATAATTTTAAAGTAATATTTTAAAACTTTCTTTTTGGGAGATATACTTATGGCAGATACAAATTTTTTAACCTATAAGGGCAAGCCGCTTGTAAGAAAGGGCAACGAAATTTACTACGGTGATATGAGTGAAAAATATGTAGTAAGATTTGAAATTCTTTCGTCAAAAAAAGACGGCAAGCTTGAAATCGCCGATAAAGTGTTAGTGCAGCTGCTTGACAGCAATACCGATAAGGCTATGAAAGACCGCGTAAAAAAAGACAGCACAAAAGATAATTTGTTTACAGCGCTTGACCTTGGCTTTACCTGGCTTGAAAGAGCTTTAAAAGAACAATAAGCTTTTATACCCAAGTTGAAAAAACAACTTGGGTATTGTTGCGTTTTAAAACCGTAATCTTTTGCAAAAAAATTGAGAAAAATTTAACAAACCCCTTTTCAAAATGAAAAATATATGTTATTATATATTTTGATACAATTTTAACAATCTATTTGTTATATTTTGTCGCAATCTATAAGGAGGAGATTTTTATGAAGAAAAAAATTAGTAAACTTCCCTTTAAGGGCACTGCTGAACAAGAGGCACAGCTTAAAGCCGTTATTGCTGAAAACTGCCACGACAAAAGCAACGTTATGGTAGTTATGCAAAAGGCTCAGGATATCTACGGATATTTGCCGATTGAAGTTCAGGAAATGATTGCCGAGGGTATGGGCGTATCACTTGAAAAGGTGTATGGCGTTGCAACCTTCTATGCGCAATTCTCTTTGTCACCTAAGGGTAAGTACAACATCTCAGTTTGTCTTGGTACCGCTTGCTACGTTGTAGGCTCGGGCGATATTTTTGACAAGCTCAGCGAAAAGCTTGGTATCGGCGCTGACGAATGCACCGAGGACGGCAAATTCTCACTTACCGCTTGCCGTTGCATAGGCGCTTGCGGTCTTGCTCCTGTTCTTACCGTTAACGAAGAGGTTTATGGCCGTCTTACCGTTGACGATGTTGACAGTATCCTTGCAAAATACGCTGACTAAAGGATAGATAACTTATGAAAATAAGCCAAATGCAAGAGCTTCTTGAAGCAAGGGTGCTTTGCTGTGAGGAAAATATCGACCACCATGTTTATTCAGCATGCGGTTGCGACCTTATGAGCGATGTTTTGGCCTTTGTTAAAGATCAGGCAGTTCTGCTTACAGGACTCGTTAATCCTCAGGTTATTCGTACAGCCGAAATGATGGATATGATTTGTGTTGTTTTTGTCCGTTCTAAAGTTCCTACTCAAGAAATGATTGACCTTGCTCGCGAGAGCGGTATCGTTTTAATGGTTTCCGACAAAAGACTTTATGAGGCTTGCGGTCTGCTTTATCAGAGCGGCCTTGTAGGAAACAAGGTAAAAAAATGAGCGAACAACTCAATTTTCACTTTAATGTAGACGGAAACGACTTTACCTCAGCCGGACAAGCATCAATACAAATCAAAAAAAATCTGCGCCGATTGGGGCTTGACCCCGAAACCATTAGGCGCGTTTCCATCGCTATGTACGAAGGCGAAATCAATATGGTTATCCACGCAGGCGGCGGCGAAGCCGACGTTAATGTGTGTGAAAACTACATAGAGATTATTTTAAAGGATAACGGTCCAGGTATTAAAAATATTGAACAGGCCATGCTTGAGGGCTTTTCTACTGCTCCTGACCAGATTCGTTCACTCGGATTTGGCGCAGGTATGGGACTTCCCAATATGAAGCGCTATACCGATGATATGAAAATTGAATCGGAGGTAGGAGTAGGCACCACCGTTACAATGCGAGTTAATTTGTAAGGAGGACGTTATGCAGACTTATGAACATTCCGTTTTGCTTGATACAAGTAAATGCACCGGTTGTACCACCTGTTTGCGTCACTGCCCTACCGAAGCTATCCGCATAAAAGACGGTCACGCTGTTATAAACAGCGACAGGTGTATCGACTGCGGCGAGTGTATTCGCGTTTGCCCGCATAAAGCCAAAAAGGCAGTTTGCAGCAAGCTCGAGAGTATGAACCGCTTTAAATGGAAGATAGCACTTCCCGCCCCTACGCTTTACGGCCAGTTTGACAATCTTGACGATATAGACTATGTGCTTTCGGGACTCCTCACCATCGGCTTTGACGATGTTTATGAGGTTTCAAAAGCGGCAGAGCTTGTTTCTGCTTATACACGTCTTTATCTTAAAACCGACGGTGTTAAAAAGCCTGCTATCAGCTCGGCTTGCCCCGTAGTGATGCGACTTATATCACTGCGTTACCCGTCGCTTGATGAAAACATTATTCATATGCTGCCTCCTATGGAGGTTGCCGCTCGCCTTGCACGTGAGCGAGCGCTTAAAAACCACCCCGAGCTAAAGCCCGAAGATATCGGCGTATGCTTTATCTCGCCCTGCCCTGCGAAAGCAAGCTATGTAAAAAACGGCTTTGCTAATTATAAAAGTCAGGTTGACGAGGTTGTGTCAATAAGTGATATATATTTCCTACTTATTAACGCAATGAAAAAAGACGACAATGCCGAAGCGCTTTCGGAATCGGGTATGATTGGTATAGGTTGGGCGCGTTCAGGCGGCGAATCTACGGCAATTTTTAACGAAAATTACCTTGCTGCTGACGGCATTGAAAATGTTAACCGAGTTCTCGACCAGATAGAAAACGGCAATATACCGCAGCTTGAGTTTGTTGAGCTTAATGCATGCACGGGCGGTTGCGTAGGCGGCGTGCTTACAATGCAAAATCCGTTTATCGCAAAGGCTCGTTTGCAAACCCTGCGCAGATATTTGCCCGTTTCACAAAACTTTTTAATCGGTGAAGAAGCAAACTATATTCCCGAGTACTACCTCTTTAACGAGTTACCCGAATATCAGCCTATATCACGACTAAGCTCCAGTATGGCAGAGTCTATGCGTATGATGGCGGATATTCAAAAGCTTCGCGATACCCTGCCGGGTATTGACTGTGGCTCTTGCGGGGCGCCTACTTGCCGTGCGTTTGCCGAGGATGTAGTAAAGGGAACCGCTAACATAGACAATTGTCTTATAAAATTACACAAAAAGGAAGATTAAAATGACGGTATATGAGTTAAGCCAAAACAGTCAATTTAATGTTCTTACTATGCCCGAGCCCGACCGCGAGATAAACGGCGCATACATAGGTGACCTGCTTAGTTGGGTAATGGGTAAAGCGCAGTACGATAACATATGGATTACCATTATGTCCAACATGAATGTTGTCGCTGTAGCTTCTCTATCTGATGTTTCTTGTGTTCTTTTGGCAGAGAATGTAACTCTTGACGATGAGGTGCTATCTACCGCCAAGCAAAAGGGAATAAATATTCTTTCTACACCATTGTCAGCCTATGATGCGGCTATAAAGCTATCGGGTATGATATAATGAATAGGTACTATTACGACCTACACATTCACTCCTGCCTCTCCCCCTGTGGAGACGACGATAATACCCCAAATAACATTGCAGGGATGGCATCTCTTTGCGGACTTAATATTGTGGCTCTTACCGATCACAATTCAACCGCAAACTGCCCCGCGTTTTTTGAAGCAGCAAAGCGTTACGGCATTATAGCTATAGCGGGCATGGAGCTTACCACAAGCGAAGATATACATATTATATGTCTTTTTGAAACGCTCCAAAGCGCTATGGCATTTGGTGAAAAGGTAAAAGAATATCGCATACCTATAGAAAACCGTCCCGATATTTTCGGGCGCCAACAAATTTTAGACGGTCAGGACAATATCATCGGAGAAGAAAAAAACTTGCTTATAAATGCAACGCTTATTTCTATTGAAGAAGTACCCTCTTTGGTCGCAGAGTTTGACGGTATTTGCTACCCAGCTCACATTGACCGACAGTCAAACGGTATTATATCGGTGCTTGGCACCTTCCCTGCTACTCCGCATTTTAATTGCGTAGAGTTGCACGACGGCGACAAGGCCGAGGAATATATAAAGAAATATGGATTGCATGATAAAAAAATTATTGTAAGTTCGGATGCGCATAACCTAACCGATATGCGTGACCGCCAAAACTATTTTGACCTTGACGATGAGCCTTACAGTAGTGATTTTGTGCGAAGTCAGCTTTTTAAACATTTGAGGTGATATTTTGAAAGAATTATCTTTAAATATTCTTGATATTACCGAAAATTCGGTAAAAGCGGGCGCTACCTTAACCGAAATCTCTATACTCGAAGATAGCGATACGCTTACTATGATAGTAAAAGATGACGGTTGCGGTATGAGTGACGAGGTTTTAAAAACGGTAGAAAATCCGTTTTATACCACCCGCACCACACGTAAGGTAGGTCTTGGCATTCCGCTGCTTAAAATGGCGGCCGAATTGACTGGCGGCGACGTAAAAATAGTTTCAAGCACAAACCCCAATAATCACGGTACCACCGTGACAGCACTGTTTTATAAAAATCATCTGGACTTTACACCGCTCGGCGACATAAAAGAAACGGTTGTGACTTTAATACAAGGTCATCCCAATACCGATTTCCTTTTTGTTCACAAAACACTATCGGGCGAAGTAAAGCTTGACACCCGTGAGCTTCGCGTAATACTTGAGGGTGTTCCACTTGACACATACGAGGTTATCGTATGGATAAAAGAGTATCTTAACGAGCAGTACGAACTGCTGTAAAATAGATAAACAAATAAATAATTCCAAGAAAGGAAGTTATAAAAATGAAATCTTTGGCTGAACTTCAAGCAATCAAAGACAAAATGAAAGACAAGGTTGTAATCCGCGAAGGCGCAAGCTCAACACGTGTTGTTGTTGGTATGGCTACCTGCGGTATTGCGGCAGGCGCACGTCCGGTACTTGGCGCTTTTGTTGAAGCTGTAAACGAGGGTGGTCTTGCACAAACTGTAACAGTATCGCAAACAGGTTGTGTAGGTCTTTGCCAGTATGAGCCTATCGTAGAGGTTTATGAAGCAGGTAAAGACAAGGTTACCTATGTTAAGATGACTGCCGACAAGGCAAAAGAGGTTGTAGAAAAGCATCTTAAGGGTGGCAAGGTTGTAACAGAATACACCGTTGCTAACTGTGAATAATATTTGGAGGTAAAGTTATGATTCGTGCACATGTACTTATTTGTGGCGGTACAGGCTGTACCTCGTCAGGTAGTAAAAAAATTCAGGAAGCATTTGAGCAAAACATTTCAGCTGCAGGTCTAGAGGAAGAAGTAAAACTTGTTCAGACAGGCTGTTTCGGTCTTTGCGCATTGGGCCCTGTTGTTATCGTTTATCCTGACGGTACTTTTTATAGCCGTGTAACCACAGATGACGTAAAAGAAATTGTTGAAGAGCATCTTCTTAAAGGCCGTCCTGTAGAGCGTTTGGTTTACAGCGACACAGGCGCTGAAGAGATTGTAGAGGCTGCAAGCGTATCACTTAACGATACAGCATTCTACAAATCACAAAATCGTGTTGTTCTTCGTAACTGCGGCGTTATCGACCCCGAAAACATAGACGAATATATCGCTATGGACGGTTACGCAGCACTTGGTAAGGTTCTTACCGAAATGAAGCCTGAAGACGTTATCCAGACCGTTTTGGATTCAGGTCTTCGCGGTCGTGGTGGCGGCGGCTTCCCAACCGGTCTTAAGTGGAAATTCTGTGCTCCTAACAAGGCAGCTCAAAAATACGTAGTATGTAATGCCGACGAAGGTGACCCGGGTGCATTTATGGACCGTTCTGTTCTTGAGGGTGACCCACACTGTATTATCGAAGCAATGGCTATTGCAGGTTACGCAGTAGGCGCTACAAAGGGTTACGTTTACGTTCGTGCTGAATATCCAATCGCTGTTGCTCGTTTGCAAAAGGCTATTGATCAGGCTAACGAATACGGCCTTTTAGGTAAAGACATCTTTGGTTCAGGCTTTGACTTCGACCTTCAGATTCGTCTTGGTGCAGGCGCATTCGTTTGCGGTGAAGAAACCGCTCTTATGACATCTATCGAAGGCAACCGTGGCGAACCACGTCCACGTCCTCCGTTCCCTGCTGTTAAGGGTCTTTACAATTCACCAACCGTTGAAAATAACGTTGAAACCTTTGCTAACATTCCACAAATCATCCTTAAGGGTGCTGACTGGTTTAAGACAATGGGTACCGAAAAGGCACCTGGTACAAAGGTATTTGCACTTGGTGGTAAAATTGAGCACACAGGTCTTGTAGAAATTTCTATGGGTACTACACTTCGTCACATTATCGAGGACATCGGTGGCGGTATTCCTAACGGTAAGAAATTCAAGGCTGCTCAAACAGGTGGTCCTTCAGGCGGTTGTATTCCTGAGTCACTTATTGACACCGAGGTTGACTTTGACAACCTTACTGCTATCGGTTGTATGATGGGTTCTGGCGGTCTTATCGTTATGGACGAAGACAACTGTATGGTTGATATGGCTAAGTTCTTCCTTGAATTTACCGTTGACGAGTCTTGCGGTAAATGTACTCCTTGCCGTGTTGGTACAAAGCGTCTTCTTGAAATGCTTGACAAGATTACCGAGGGTAAGGCAACACTTGAAGACCTTGACAAGCTTGAAGAGCTCTGCTACTACATTAAGCAAAACTCTCTTTGCGGTCTTGGTCAAACAGCACCAAACCCTGTACTTGCAACACTTAAGTTCTTCCGCGATGAGTATATTGCTCACGTTGTTGACAAAAAATGTCCTGCAGGCGTATGTAAGGATCTTCTTACATTTGTTATTGATAAAGATAAGTGTATCGGATGCGGTCTTTGCGCTCGTAACTGTCCTGTTGGCGCAATTGAAAAGACCGACTACATAGCACCCGGTCACAAGCTTGCTTCTTACAACATTGATACTACCAAGTGCATTAAGTGCGGCGTATGTATCGGTAACTGTAAGTTTAAGGCAATCAGCAAGGTTTAAGAAAGGAGCCGAACACAAATGGATATGATTAACGTAAAAATTAACGGCATTGCAGTAAGCGTGCCAAAGGGCTCCACTGTTTTAGAGGCTGCCCGCGTAGCTGGTGTAGAAATTCCTACCCTTTGCTTTATGAAAGAGCGTAACGAAATTGGTGCTTGCCGTATTTGTATGGTAGAGGTTAACGAAGGTCGCGGTTTCCGTATGGTTACTGCCTGCGTATATCCTTGCACCGACGGTATGGAGGTTATCACCAACTCTGAAAAGGTTCAAAAGTCACGTAAGACTACACTTGAGCTTATTCTTTCAACACATGACAAAAAATGTCTTTCTTGCGCACGCTCGACAAATTGCGAGCTTCAAAAGCTTTGCCGTGACTACGGCGTAGATGAAGGCGCATTCGAAGGCTTTAAGCCTGTATACGAGCTTGACTACAGCACACCTCACCTTGTACGTGACAACAACAAGTGTATTCTTTGCCGTCGTTGCGTAGCAGTTTGTGAAGAGCAGTATGTAAGCGTTATCGGCGCAAATGACCGTGGTATTGATACCAACATCGGTCAGGCATTTGAACTTTCTCTTAATAATACTCCTTGTATCTCTTGCGGTCAGTGTACTGCAGTTTGTCCTACAGGCGCACTTACCGAAAAGGACGATACAGATAAGATTTGGGCAGCTTTGGCTGATCCTACCAAGACAGTTGTTGTTCAAACTGCTCCATCAGTTCGTGCAACCTTGGGCGAATGCTTTGGTATGCCAATCGGCTCTAACGTAGAGGGCAAAATGGTTGCTGCTCTTCGTCGTCTTGGCTTCGCAAAAGTATTTGATACAAACTTTGCAGCTGACCTTACAATCGTTGAAGAGGCTAACGAGCTTATCGACCGCGTTAAAAACGGCGGCGTACTCCCAATGATTACCTCTTGCTCACCTGGTTGGGTTAAGTTCTGCGAATTCTATTACCCAGATATGATTAATCATCTTTCTACCTGTAAGTCACCACAACAGATGGCTGGCGCAGTTATTAAGACCTACTGGGCAGAAAAAGAGGGCATTGACGCTAAGGATATCGTAAGCGTATCTGTAATGCCTTGTACTGCTAAGAAGTTTGAAATTGGCCGTGAAGATCAGTCTGCTGCAGGTGTTCCCGATGTCGATATCGCTATCACCACTCGTGAGCTTGGCCGTATGATTGAGCGCGCTGGTCTTAACTTCACAAATCTTCCTGACGAAGATTTCGATAATCCTCTCGGTGAAGATACCGGTGCTGCTGTTATCTTTGGTGCAACAGGCGGTGTTATGGAAGCAGCTTTACGTACAGCTAATGACTGGATTAGCGGTAAAGACAACGCTGACGTTGACTACACTGCAGTTCGTGGTACAATGGGACTTAAACAAGCTACTGCTAAGCTTGGCGATATGGAAGTTAAGGTAGCTGTTGCCTCTGGCGCTGCTGCTGCAAAGGTTGTTATGGACAAGATGAAGGCAGGCAACCCAGACGGTTGGACATTTGTTGAAATTATGGGATGCCCTGGCGGTTGTGTAAACGGCGGCGGTCAGCCAATTCAGCCACAGTCAGTTCGTGACACGGTTGATCTTAAGGCTGTTCGTGCAAAGGCACTCTACGACCAGGACGCTGCAAGCGCTATTCGTAAGTCACACGAGTCACCTGTTGTAAAGGCACTTTACAGCGAATGGTACGACGGTTTTGGCGGCCACAAGGCTCACCACGACCTCCACACCAGCTATGTAGCTCGTAAAAAGTACAACGCTGAATAATAAACAATCATCACACCCGAAGGGATAAAACCTTCGGGTGTTTTTTAATTTCTCTCTTTTGTTAACTTTTTTAGCAGTTTTACGTTATCGGGATTTATATCATCACCCGTTACTCGCCAAGTCCAATTGTCACCTATAGTGCCGGGTGTGTTCATTCGCGCTGATGAGTCAAGGCATAATACGTCTTGCATAGGAATAATACAAAGCATCGAATTAGATTTTGACAACGCGCGTATCATATCATGCGCAATACAACCCGTATTATTTCTTATAAGGGTATTGAAAATAACGCGTTCTTTTGTAGACGCCTTATTATACCAACCAAGCGCGGTATCGTTATCGTGGGTGCCGGTATAGCATACACAGTTATACGGATAGTTTTGCGGCAAATACATATTTTGCATATCACCCGTAAAGCCAAACTGCAAAATTTTCATATTAGGAAAATCGGTATGCTTTAAAAGCTCTATTACCTGAGGGTCATCTTCACCGCCTAAATCCTCGGCAATTATGTTAATATCCCCTATTTGTTCACGCATCCTGTCCCAAAAGGCTTTACCATCGCCGGCTATCCAAGCGCCCGACATAGCAGTTTTGCTACCATAAGGAATACTATAATAATTTGCAAAGGCACGAAAATGGTCTATACGCAATACATCATACAAACGGCGGCAAAACAAAAGTCTTGATTGCCACCATTGGTACCCATCGCGTTTCATATTGTGCCAATTATATATAGGGTTACCCCAAAACTGACCGTTTTCTGAAAAAACGTCAGGCGGCACGCCCGCAACGGCCGTTGGCGTAAAGTCACGCCCTACCTTAAAACTGTCGGGATTTGCCCACACATCCGCGCTATCGGGCGATACATAAAAAGGTATATCACCTATTATCTTTATGCCTTTACCGTTTGCATAACATTTTAGATCATAATACTGACAAAAAAAGAAATACTGCGTTATTTTGTAAAAGTTGATTTCATCTATATATTTTGATTTGAAATTTTCAAATTCATCAGGTAATCTATACTTTATGCCGTCGGGCAAATCCTTAAGATATTGTGTTTTATAAACCTGTAGCGCCGCTTCAAAAAGCGCATAATCCTCTAACCAAAAATTGTTATCTTTTAAAAAGCTTTGATAATTTTTATTATTGGTATCAAAATTTTGTGCTGCTTTTTGAAGCAATGGCAATTTGAATTTTCGCACCGCATCATAATCCACATTTTGCGAAAATTCACACTTGCCCTCCGCGTCATCAAGCAGTCCTTCACGCACCAAAAACTTTAAATCAATATAAAGTATTTCGCCTGCAAAGGTGCTTGATGATTTATAGGGTGAATTGCCTTCGCCCAAAGGGTTTAGCGGTAATATCTGCCAAAAGCGTTGCTTTGCATCACATAAAAAATCAATAAATTTATATGTCTCTACACCAAAGCTGCCTATGCCGTGCGGCGACGGTAAAGAAGAAATCGCGCACAGTACACCGCTGTATCTTTTTAAATTTTTATCCCTTGACGGCACCTGCGGCAACCCCTTTTATAATATATTTTTGACAAGCCAAATAAAAGATTACAACAGGCACAATGCTAAGCACCAGCATTGCCATCATAGCGCCCATATCTACCGAGCCGTAGCCACCCTTTAAATATTGCACGGCAATGGGTATGGTTTTATAGTCACTGCCGATTACAAGATACGGCAAAAGATAGTCATTCCATATCCACATAGTGTTAAGAATTGCTACAGTTATAGCGGTAGGCTTTAAAATTGGAAATACCACGTGCCAAAAGGTTTGCAGACGGTTACAGCCGTCAATGATTGCGGCTTCCTCTAAACTCAGCGGTATTGACTTTACAAAACCCGAAAAGATAAACACCGACAGCCCTGCGCCAAAGCCTAAATATATTAAAATAAGTCCTAAAGGGTTATCCAGGCTTAAAATATTTGCAATCTTTGACATTGTAAACATAACCATTTGAAAGGGCACTATCATTGAAAATACAAACAGATAATATAGCACGCTGTTGAAGCGGTTTTTAATTCTTGTTATATACCACGCGGTCATTGCAGTAAACAAAACAATAACCGCCACCGAGCCTACCGTTATAAACAGCGACCAAAAAAACGCCGATATAAAGCCCGTATCATTGACACCGCTTATATAGTTTTCTACACCCACAAAGGTAGAGCTGTTAGGCAGCACAAAGGGTGTCTGGCTGATAGAAAATTTATCTTTAAAAGAATTTGCAACTACCGTTATTATTGGTATTAAAAACAAAAAACTCAAAGCCGTTAAAAAGGCAAATGTTAAGATGTTTGAAATTTTTAATCTTTTCATCAATTTTCTACCTCACGGCTTCTCGTAAGATATAGCTGCAGCAGCGCCACTGCCGCTACAAGTATAAAGAAAATCACCGCTTTTGCCTGACCAACGCCCTCATAGCCTACCCTGCCGTAAAAGGTATTATAAATATCGAGCGCCACCATTTGCGTTTGTTTTGACGGTGCGCCCGCGGTAAGCGCTAAATTTTGGTCAAAAAGCTTAAAAGAATTGGTTATGGTAAGAAATAAACAAATGGTAATGGACGGCATAACCGACGGTATTATAATGCTACGAAGTGTGCGCAAGGGACCTGCGCCATCAACACGTGCGGCTTCAAGTATAGCTGTGGGTATATTCTGAATACCGGTGATATAAATAATCATCATATAGCCTATCATCTGCCAACTCATCAGCACCACCAAACCCCAATAACCGAAAACGGCTTTTGAGGTTATTGAATAACCGTAATTATAAAGTATGCCATTAATAATTAACTGCCAAATATAGCCAAGCACTATGCCGCCTATAAGGTTCGGCATAAAAAACACTGTGCGAAATAAATTAGTACCCCTGATACCACGTGTCAGCAATAATGCCAGCAAAAAAGCGACAACATTTATGCTTATGACCGCGGCAAAGGTGAATTTTACAGTAAACCACAGCGAATTTAAAAAGTCACCATTTGCACCAAACGCCGTTATATAGTTTTTTAGTCCCACAAACTGCGCGTCGCTTACTGTTCTGAACTCGCAAAAGGACAGATAAAGTCCTATTATAAACGGCACTAAAAAGGCAATACAAAAGGCTATAAAGGTGGGTAACACAAATACGGCAAACCAACTTTTGTTGCCTTTTTTCACTTTCTTTCACTCTTCCACATTGATTTAACGGTGTTCTCTACATCTCCCCACTGTTTGCCGCCCTGCACATATTCGAGCAGCGAGCCGCCAACCTCGGTTTTAAATACATCGCTTGGGAATGATGTAAAAATCCAAGGCACAGTGTCAAGATTTTCGTCATTCATATAACGCACCACTTCGCGTGCAAGGGGGTCGGTGGGTAATTCGTCCTCGCTAAAGTTGTTAAACGGGGTAATAAAGTCAAGCTTGTTTGTTACATAATCTTTGCCTGTATCACTGCTAAAAAGCCAATACAAAAAATCAAGTGATTTCTTTTGCGCGTCAGCGCTTGCGTTTTTATTTATAGCAAGATAATTTTCGGTTCCTATGCAAAGGCCTTGGCTTTCTTCACCATCAATGCCTGTATAAAGCGGTAAAAATCTAATATCCTCTGCCTTTACGGTATTACCCTTAACCTCATTAATTTGCGACCACGCCCAGTTGCCGTTTTGCACCATTGCAACGCGCGACAAGGCAAACTCAGCCATAGAGTCACTTGTAGATTTAGAGCCAAGCAAGCCCTTTTCGGTAATGGAATTATTTATATAAAGGTCAAAAAGTTTGCGGTAATTTTGAGCATATCTAAAGGCTATCTCTTTTGCGTTAAGACCAGCGATTGTGGGGTCGGCGTAGTCCTCGCTATCACGCAGCTCGTAATAAAGCGGCACATTTAAAAGATGAGTCTGCCAGCGCCAATCCTCTCCGCTGGAAAGCGAGGTGGACGCAAAAACGCCGTCAATGCCCAGTTCACTCTTATGTGCAGTCATATCCTCTACCACGGCTTTAAGGGTATCAAAATTATTGATTTGGTCAGCGCTGTCAATATTTACCGCTTTATCGCTTAATGCAAAATACTTTTTCATAATAGCATCGTTATAAATAATGCCGTAACCCTCTACAACATAGGGTACCGCATAAATACCCTTGCCGTTTTGGTCGCGAATAGCAAGGGTATCATCGCTGAGCAGCTTTGCAAAATCACTGTTTTCAATATTAAGGCAATAATCTTTCCAAGACTGATAACCGATAGGGCCGTTTACCTGAAAAATGGTAGGCGCGCCCGATTTTGCAATTTCGGATTTAAGTGTTTGCTCGTATGTGTTGGCGGCGGCGGTAACCACCTTTACCGAAACGCCCGTTTCTTGTTCATATTTTTCTGCAATTTCTTGATAAACATCAGCCGACTCGGGTTTAAAGTTTAAAAAGTACACATCGGCGGTATTTCCCCTGCCACAACCCGCAAGCGAGGTTATGCACACAAGACATAAAACTAGCGCAATAATTTTTTTCATAACAAAAACTCCTTTGTATGTGTAATACTGATAATATCTTTGCCGAATTCTTTACAAATAATACAAAATAATAAAAAATCTATTATAATAAAACACAATTGCTTTTTAATTGACATTGCTGCTTTGAAACTATATAATATATACATATAAAGGAGTGTGTCTGCCTTGAATACTAAAACTATTTGTTTTGCCAATAATAAAGGCGGCAGTGGTAAATCAACCACCTGCTGCAATGTAGGCTTTGAGCTTTCTAAAATGGGTTATAGAGTTCTGCTGATTGACGGTGATATGCAAATGAATTTGTCGCTGTCACTCTTTGGTGAAGATGATGTATTGGAATGCGCTCAAAGCGGCAACAACATTTACACCGCCGTAACACAACAAAATGATATTACCGATTACATAACACCTACCAAATACGAAAATTTAGATATGGTGCTGTCATCCTCTTTGATGAGTAATATCGAGTTTGATTTGTTTTCTAAATGGCAACGCGAGCTGATACTTAAAAATTGCCTTAAAAATGTTAAAGACAGCGGCAAATACGACTTTATACTTATGGACGCTCCCCCTACCCTTGGCGGTTGGGTTATGAATATGTTGTGCGCGTCGGATTACCTTATAATACCCGTAGAGGCAAGTCCATGGGGACTTTTTGGTCTTGCAAATATGTTTGAGTTTTTTGCCACCGTTCAGCAGATAAATGCCGATATTTCACTGCTTGGTGTTGCTATAACAAAGGTTGATACGCGTAAGAACTACTTTAAACAAACGGTTGACGCATTGCAAAACACTGAGGGCGTTCATATGTTCCAAAATTATATTCGCACTGACAGCTCTATTGAATGGGCGCAGGATGCATCCTTGCCCGTAGCGGTTTATAAACCGAGTGCCCGCAGCGCAAAAGAATATAAGGCTCTTACAGAGGAGGTTGTTTCACTTGTCAATAGGTAAAAGCAGTATAGCTCGCGCAGTAAATGCCACGGCTTCTACACATATTCAAAGCACAGCGAACGACAATCTCATAACAAAATTATCACTTGATAACATTGGTCTTTTAAGTGTCGCAAAAGCATCCGATGATATTGATGCTATAAAATCAAGCATCGCAAAACGTGGTATGCTTTGCCCCATTTTAGTTGCTGCTACCGCTAAGGGTGATATTTGGCTACTTGACGGCTATCGCCGTATATCAGCGGCGCGTGAACTTGGTATTTCACAAATAAATGCCGTAGTTATAAATGTTGACACTAAAACACAAGCAAATAATATTTATAACGAGCTTTACAAAACAAAACTTACAGAAAAGACCGATAATATGCACGAAGAAAAATTCCGTGTTCTTTGCGTTAAAGATCACGATCTTCCTGCATATCTTTTATAATGATTGTTGAAAGTGGAAATATTCTATATTTCCATAAAGAGCCGACATATCGGCTCTAAAAAAACCAAATTCTTAATAATTTGGTTTTTTTGCAACATCATTGATAATGGATATGGTCAAGTTTGCGATGAAAACTTGTTGCCAAATCTTTGATTTGGCGTGGAAATCGCAAGAATTTGCTATTTTCACCTCCAATAACCATTATAAAATTCTAAATAGCGAGGTAACAAAAATGAATATAGTATGTTTGGATATGGAAGGCGTATTGGTCCCTGAAATATGGATTGCGTTTGCAAACGAGGTTGGTATTCCCGAGCTTAAACGCACCACACGCGACGAGCCCGATTATGACAAATTGATGCAGTACCGCCTTAACATTTTAAAAGAGCATAATTTAGGCCTTAAAGAAATTCAGGCAGTTATTGAAAAAATTGACGTTATGGATGGCGCAAAAGAATTTTTAGACGAGCTTAGAAGTGTGACTCAAGTAATAATTTTAAGTGACACCTTTGAGCAGTTTGCGGCACCTCTTATTAAAAAACTCGGTATGCCAACTATTTTCTGCAACACACTCGAAGTAGCAGAAAACGGCGATATTACGGGCTATAAAATGCGATGCGAAAAATCTAAGCTCACAACCGTTAAGGCGCTTCAATCTTGTGGCTTTGAGACTATTGCCGCCGGCGACAGCTTTAACGACCTTGGTATGATTCTTGCAAGCAAAGCAGGCTTTCTTTTTAAATCTACCGAGCAAATTAAAAATGACTACCCCGAGCTTCAGGCATTTGAAGAATATGACGATTTGCTTGCCGCTATAAAATCCGCATTATAATATATAAAATGGTCTTGGGCGCAATTCGCCATTTGAATTGCGCCCAAGTAGTATAATGTAACAACTGTCGGCTTATTCACGACTATTGCCGTGACATCAGTTCATTTATATTATATTTAAAGATTTTTAAATAAATTACTCTTTTATGTAAATAAATTTTTAAGGTGATAAAATGATTAAAAACCGAATTTTAAGCTTGCAAGAAAATTTAAATCACAATGAGGCTTTTTGGATAACAAGCGGCTCAAACCGTTTTTATCTGACTGGCTTTAATTCGAGCGCAGGTTCCGTTTTAATAACAAAAAGCAGCGCCGTATTCTTTATCGATTTCAGATATTTTGAAAAAGCAAAATACACTGTTGATAGTTGTGAGGTCATGCTTTATGATAGGGGTCACAAGGGAATTTACGAATATTGCAAGCAAAAAAATATTAAAGAAATTTTTATTGAGTCATCACAAACAAGCCTTACCCAACATAAATATTTAAGCGAATTGTTTGACGGTATTAACATTTCAAAAGAGAATAAATTAGATATAAAGCTTGCCGAAATGCGCGCTGTAAAGAGCGAATACGAATTAAGGTTTATAAAACAAGCACAGTCACTTACCGAGCATACGCTCGATTATATTTTACCTCGCATCGCGGTTGGCAGAACCGAGCGCGAGGTTATGCTTGACATGGAGTTCTTTATGCGCGGACTCGGCGCCGATGGCGTATCATTTGACTTTATTGTAGTATCAGGTAAAAACTCATCCCTACCGCACGGCGTGCCGACCGATAAAAAAATCGAAAAAGGTGATTTTGTAACTATGGACTTTGGCGCCATAGTAAAAGGTTACTGCAGCGATATGACCCGAACGGTAGCGGTTGGCAGTGTTACCGACGAGCAAAGGCTGGTTTATGACACAACACTTAAGGCGCAGCTTGCCGCTATTGACGCAATTAAGGCGGGCGCTGTTTGCGTTGATATAGATAAAATTGCCCGTGATATAATCTATGACGCAGGCTACAAAGGCTGCTTTGGTCACGCTTTAGGTCACAGCATTGGCGTCGATGTTCACGAGTCACCGAATCTCTCGCCTAATAATAAAGCAATTTTAGAAATTGGTAATGTTGTAACGGTTGAGCCTGGCATTTACCTTGAAAATAAATTCGGAGTAAGAATTGAGGATATGGTATATGTAACCGAAAACGGTTGCATAAATCTTACTAACAGCAATAAAAATTTAATAATATTATAATTTAAAATTCCCCACAAAAAATTTTGTGGGGAATTTTTATTAATCCTCGTATGATTCGTAAATATCACACAAATCAATGTATTTTTGCCTACCGTCCTCTACCGTGTAAAGCTCCTCGTATTCTCTACCCAGACAGCAAGAACCGTTTTCATAAATTGTGAATATTAAAAGAGTAGATTTATCTTTGTTATAAAATTCCAAATACAAATACGCGCCGTCTAATTCGCCCTCGGTGTCGGTGTCAATTTTGAGCTTTTTATACGCTACAAACATTTTATCAGCAAATTCAGCATCATCAATAGTCTTTAGATATTGATTACCGTTGATGCAGTCTACAATTACAACACCTGCGGGATTAAAACTATCATAAGGCTCGTATCTTTCCTCACAACCTGCAACGCAAAACAGTAAACACATTACCACTAACAAGGTAATCAATTTTTTAAAAGCATTCATAAAAAGAGGTCCTTTCTACATTAAAAAATACTGGCCGACAACACGAAGACGCGTGCATTTTTTAAAACCATACTTCTGCATTGTGCGTATTTTTTTTAATTTATTCATCGTGGGTATCTGACAATATATGTCTATTATTTTTTTTGCATCTTCATTTAACAGGTCTCCGTAGCTATCAAGCAATGCCTTTGCTTGAGCATAGGTAGCGTTATAATTTTGACGCACCGTATCAAGCGTGGCAAGCTTACGCTTTATAAACGCAATGCCGTATGATGCCTTTGCGCCAACCTGATTATCTGCGTGCTGGCGGTAAAGCATGGTCGGCTCATTTATGCAGATAAGTTTGCCAAACAAAACCGCAACCAAGGCCAGCCACCAGTCGTGCATAATACATTCATTTGGTATTAAACCGCACTTTTCTCGCAGGGCGCGATTTATCATTACGGTGCAACCCGTGACATAGTTTTGAACTAATAATTTAGACAATGTAATATCATCTTGAATCAGCTTTTGAAAGGTAAAAAATGACGGTGATATAACATTAAGGCTTTGGTCAACCACCTTTAAGTCGGTGTGGACTAACACAGGCGTTTCTCCGCCGCATTCTGCCGCCTTCATTGCCGCAAGAGTTTTTTCGATTTTTTCGGGCAACCACACATCATCCTGATCGCAAAACATAATATAATCGCTATCGCAGCTTTTTAAAAGCTCTGCAAAGTTTTGTTTTGCGCTACCCGTGGGCACGCCATCAAGCTTTGAAATTATTTGCGGATACTTGTTACAGTAATCGTCAATTATCTGGGTCGAACTGTCACGAGAGCCGTCATCGCGGATAATGATTTTTATATTCTTTACAGTTTGATTAAGTATAGATTCAAGTTGTTCTTTTAAATACTTTTCGCCGTCAAAAACTGCCAGCAAAACCGTAACCAAACGCTCACGCCCATTCTTTAAGTTTTAATCATGTGTGTAATCAGACGAGGTATCAGACGAATCATCATCATAATTGCCATCGTTACCCATAAGACCGTCTGCAAGCTCATCGCCCTTGTAAGAGTTTACATAAATTTTAATATATGTTTCGGCAGTAACCTTCTCACTGTAAGCCGGATCCTGTTCAAGCACCATACCGGGTTGAGCATCGGGGTCATATTTTTCTACTACCTCAATATTGCTATACAAAAAGCCCTGCTTTAACAGCTCTAATTTTGCGCTCATTTCGTCAAGACCTACAACATTGGCAACCATAAGCTCTTTTGGTCCAAGACTTATTGTCACCTGAATTTCGGTCTCGTTTTGCACGGGTGTGCCCGCAGCTACCGATTGCGCACAAATCATACCGCGTTCATATTTATCGGAATATTCTTTACCCTTAATGCTGAATTTAAAACGCTCGTATTTATCGTCTACGTCTTCCATCAATTCGTAATAGAATTTACCCGAAAAATCCGGAACCTCATACAAGATAATTGAATTTTCGGCGCCCGGATCAACATCACCTATCGACTCAATCTGAGGCATTGATTCAATTTCAGAATTGTTGAATATTGGCTCTTCGCTGCCAAAAATCTGGTCCTTAAAAACTATGCACAGCACTACTGCCGCCACAACAAACAGCGCCGCGGTGATTCCTGCAGAAATTGCCGCATATTTCACACTGCTGCCACTTTTTTTCTTTTCAGGCTGCTTTGTTTCTTGCTTTGCCTTTTGCTCTGCAACGCGATTATTTGCAGCGCGACGCAAGTTTTCTTGTGTTTCGCCGTAAACCAATTCGTTTTTAAAGATATCTATATTTTCCGTGCGGTTTTGCACATTCACCTGCATACCGTTAGCGATTGCAACCAATACCTGACGGGGAAGTTCATCGGCAAAACGCGCCGGAATAGACAACGTATCAGCCGCAAGTCTTGACTCGGCAGAGGGAGGCACAATGCCTATAAGCACCCTGAACAAAACTGCGCTCAATGCGTAAACATCGGCTGCGACGCTCAAATCGGAATCTATTTTGCCATACTGCTCTGCTGCCGCATAACCGCTGTAAAGCTCGGCAGGGCTATCGGGTGATGCTGTACGCAAACGCGGTATGCAAATGCCGCTAAATCTTAACTTGCCATCACGGCCAACCATTATTGTATCGGGCGAAATACCGCCGTGTATAATGCCCTGCTCGTGCAGTCCCTTAAGTGTATCTATAAGCGGTAAAAACACCGGTCTTGCCTGTTCCCAACGCAGACTTCCACCGTTGCGGTCAAGAAAACTGCCTAAAGTGATACCCGATATTATAGGTGTCACAGCATAAACGCTGCCGTTTTCTTCAAACACTGTAAGTACGGGCACAATAGCTTGCAGTTCGATAGCGATAAGCTTTTTGTTTATTTCGATAAAGTTCATAAGACCTTCGTTAAAATAAAACTCACTGCCGCTTATAACCGACACCGTTTTGTCGGGATTTCGATTTGAAATACCTTTAGGAAAATATTCTTTTATATGTACGGCAGTTTCAGACGCATTATCCCAAGCGATATATGTTATACCCTCGGTATTAACAGCAACTGCCTTGCCAATAACATATCTTTCTGAAAGCAAAAATTTTACGGGCAAACAAAAGCTTTCGTTTTGGCTTGACATATCATAACCACATATACTGCATATTTTTTCGCCACCGTTGTCATTCATACAACCGAGGCACAGTCTGTCGATATTCAATATAACGACCTCCATAAACATTAATATGATTTAAACATTATATCACATATTTACTCGAATTACAAGTTTTTAGCATTTGCATCTATAGGTAGCATTTTTTTGAACACACAGGTGTGATGCTCGGTAATAACGCGGTCTTCGTGAAGCGAACCAAAATACCAATGTCTATATGAACACGACCTACCGATTTCTTCAAGATAACCGTTAAGCTTGTTTATGTTATCATTGTCTCCGCGGCGAAGCAGTATTGCGCTTTTTACGAGTGCTGGTGGCTCGTGGGTTATTATATAATCAACCTTACAGCCAGCCTCATCAAGCACGCGCGCGCCATCTGCCATTTCGTCGGGGGTGGGTTCTTCTTGACGCCACCAAAAGCCCTGCGCCACACGCATATCCTTATCGGTGCTCTCGCCGCCGCCAAAGGTGAAATAGCGATTGCCGTCTATGTCAAAAATTTGACCTCGCATTAAATGCAATAAATTACCTTTTATGCGGTGAACCTTGCCGCCCTTCCAAACGGTTTCGCGTGAGCGGTTTATTTTGTCAAGGTTATCGTGTGTGCCCTCAACAAAAGCGGTTATAAATTTGCGCTTGGCAAGATAGTTTATTACCTGCTTCTCGGTTTTTGAATTATCAAAAATATAACCGAAATCGCCGCAGACAATAAGTATGTCACCGCGTTTTAATTTGCGGAATTCTTTATCATAAAGGCGCTCTAAATCGCCGTGCATATCCCCCGTTATATAAACCATTTTTTCACCGCCTAAATTTAATATTGATACTTTATTTTTGCAAATTAATATTGTATAATAACAGTATAACATACTTTCAAGGAGATTTCTATGCTAAAAAGAGTTTTTTGCATCTTTTTAATAATTTGTTTAATTTTTACCCCAATGATTACCGTAAGCGCTTATGAGCCGTCAGGTGTTGAAATTACCGCAAACGCGGCAATGCTTGTATCGCTTGATACCGACGAAGTGCTTTATGAAAAAAATGCGGACAAAAAGGTCTACCCCGCCTCTATCACAAAAATTATGACAACGCTTCTTATTCTTGAAAGCGAAAAATATGACCCTGAGGCTAAAATAGCCATGACCGAGGAAGCGCTCGACCTTATAAGCGGCACGGGTAGTAGCGTTTCGCTACTTAAGGTTGGCGAAGAAATCACCCAGCTTGACCTTGTATATATGGTGCTTATGTCATCCTACGGCGACTGCTCACTACTTGCAGCTATTCACTACGGCGGAAGTGTTGATAATTTTGTAAATATGATGAACTCCCGCGCCACAGAGCTTGGTCTTACCAGCACACACTATGAAAACCCAATAGGTTTACATCACGAACAAAATTACACAACCGCTCGTGATACCTACATTCTTACAAAATTTGCCCTTCAAAATGAAACATTTAAAGAAGTTTGCGGAAGCACCCGTCACACCGTACAGACCAGTATGTCAGGTCAGCGTGTGCTTTCTACCACAAACTTTTTGCAGGATAACACAACCAATTACTACTACACATACGCCAAGGGCGTTAAAACAGGATACACCGACGAAGCAGGTCGCTGCTTGGTAAGCACGGCAAGCTATAACGGTTATAACTATATGTGTCTTGTATTTGGTTGCCCACCAAATGAAAAGAAGCACTTTACCGAAAGCAAGGAGCTTTATCGATGGGCATTTAACAACTTTGAATTCAAAAAGGTTGCCGACACGTCGAATCCCGTGGCGGAAATCAGCGTTGACCTTTCACTTGATACCGATTTTGTATCGCTTTATGTAGACGAAGGTTTTGTATCAATTTTGCCAAAGGATGCCGACCAGTCAACAATAAGCATTGTGCCGCACCCTACAAAAGAAATTGTTGACGCGCCAATTAAAAAAGGACAGGTTTTAGGTACCGCCGATATAATTTATGCCGAGCAGGTAATTGGAACAGTTAACCTTATTTCTAATGAAAACATTGAAAAAAGCGCAATGCTTACGGTGCTTCGCGCGGTTAAAAATTTCTTTACATCTTCGTATATGAAGGTATTATATGTATTAATAGCTTTAGTGATTTTGATTTTTATAATAGCAGTTATAAAAATGAACAGCAAAAAGTCTAAAAAGAGAAAGATTAAATATATGCCGTATGATGACAAAAAATCTCGCTGATGTTCAGCGAGATTTTTTATTATATTGCTGTTTCAAGAGCAATCTTTAACATACTTTGATTAAATTCTTTTTTCATTTCGAGTGCTTCTTCAATGTCGTAATTCACAACCGAGCTACCCTGATATGCAACTACGCGGTTACCTTTACCTTGATAAAGGAGCTGCACAGCCTCATAACCCATTTGTGTAGCGCGAAGTCTATCGCGAAGGGTTGGGTTACCGCCACGTTGAACGTGACCTAAAATAGTAGCTCGCGAATCAATGCCCGTTGCCGCCATAATCTGTTTTGCGATATCTTCTACACCGCCAATACCCTCAGCTACAATTACAATAAAGTGCTTTTTACCGTTAGCCTGAGCAGTCTTGATTTTGCGTGTAATGCTCTCCATACTTACAGGTACTTCAGGCACCATAATAGCGGTAGCGCCTACGGCAATGCCTGTCTGCACAGCGATATAGCCTGCGTGTCTACCCATAACCTCAATAACGCTGCAACGCTCATGTGACTGCGCGGTGTCACGAATTCTATCTATCATTTCTATAGCAGTATTCATAGCGGTATCAAAGCCGATGGTATATTCGGTACAGCCAATATCGTTATCAATTGTGCCGGGCACACCGATGCAGGGCACACCGTGTCTTGACAATTCGAGTGCACCGCGGAATGAACCGTCACCGCCAATTACAACCAAGCCCTCAATACCGTGCTTTTTGCAATTTTCAACCGCTTCAAGCACGCCCTCTTCGGTCCTGAATTTAGGGCAACGCGCAGTATAAAGAACGGTACCGCCACGATTTATAATATCACAAACCGAACGAGAATCCATATCAAAAATATCTTCTTCAATAAGACCAGCATAGCCGCGTCTTACACCTTTAACTGTCATACCAAGTGATATAGCAGTTCGCACTACGGCGCGTACCGCAGCGTTCATACCCGGCGCATCGCCGCCACTTGTTAAAACACCTATAGTTTTCATTTTAGTATCATCTCCAAAATATATGCCAAAACATTATACACTATTTATTATAAAACTGCAACCATTTTTTTACTTTATCACAAGCTTCACATTATTTTGACCTAAAACCCCATACAACTGTTGAGTCAACTGCTGTGACGGAGTTATTTTAAGTCTGTCGGGTGCCATAATTCGTTTGGAGGTATCTTCACAAACAATTATAACATCGCTGTCGCCTTTATGGCTTGAAAGTATATCGCAAACACTACTAAAAAGTGGCGAATTAAGGCTTGGTATTTTTAAATAAAGGGTTGCAATTTGCTCACTGCTTTGCGCGTTTTCGGGCACAAGCTCTACCGACTCGCAAACAAGCTCAGGGTCGCGGTCCTCTCGCTCACTTACCTTGCCGTTTATTATAACGATATTGCCCTCGGTCATAATTTGCCGATAGCCTGCAAGGGTTGCAGAAAACACTATCACATCAATAGAGCTTGTGGTGTCTTCTATTGTAGTATAGGCAATGGTATTTTTGTTTTTGAGTTGTTTTAGCTTGGTATCACCTAAAACTCCAACAACACTAATGCGTCTGCCATCGGCTATTTTTTTTGCGTTTATATCGCCTATCGGAACAAACCGAGCATTGCGAGCAAAAGAGCGGTAGCTGTTCATCGGGTGACCCGAAAGATACATACCCGTTGCCGCCTTTTCCATACTGAGTAGTTCCGACCTTGGCATTTCGTCAATATGGGTAAGCTCAAAATCTATACTATCTGTGCTGTCGCCAAACAAATCAAGCTGATTTTCAGACGAAAAACGCTGTGTTTCCTCTATAACCGATAGCACCTTATCAATATTGTATAGCATTTTGCGGCGGTTATCCTCCAAAGAATCCATAGCACCGCTTTTTATAAGCCCTTCAAGCGCTCGACGATTAAAGTTGCGGCTGTAGTTACGACTACAAAAATCATACATAGAGGTGTATTTGCCGTTTTCTCTTTCTGCCACAAGTTGAGTTATAAGGTTTGAGCCAAGATTGCGAACAGCCAAAAGTCCAAAACGAATACCTGACCTGTCGGCTGTAAAGTTGTTGAAGCTTTCGTTAACGTCAGGCGGCAATATTTTAATGCCCATTCGCTTACATTCCGCAGTGTATTGCGCTATTTTACCGGGTGAATCCAGCACACTTGTAAGTAGCGCCGCAAAATACTCCTTGGGGTAATGGCATTTTAAATAAGCCGTGCGGTAAGCCACCAATGCGTATGCAGCCGCGTGTGATTTGTTAAAAGCATAAGAGCTAAAGGCCGAAATTTCGTCAAACAGTTTTTCTGCTACCCTTTCACTAACACCGCGATTAATGGCACCGTCACAAATCACATTGCCGTTTTGGTCTTTTTCGCCGTAAATAAACGCATTGCGTTCGCGGGCTAAAACATCGTGCTTTTTCTTTGACATAGCGCGGCGCACAATATCGGCGCGACCCAAAGAATAACCCGCAAGACTGCGGAATATTTGCATAACCTGCTCCTGATACACAATGCAACCGTAGGTTACATTAAGTATCGGCTCAAGCAGTGGCGTATCATATTTTATATCCTGCGGATTGTGTCGGTTGTGTATATAACGCGGTATTGAATCCATAGGACCGGGTCTGTAAAGCGATATGATTGCGATTAAATCCTCGAGCGTTTCTGGACGAAATTTACGCATTACGCTTTTCATACCCTCAGACTCAAACTGAAACACACCGTCAGTAAAGCCTTCCCCCATCATTTTAAAGGTGTCGGCATCGTTAAGCGGTATGTTTTCTATATCAAATTGAAGATTGATTTTTTTAATATCATTTTGGGTGTCTTCAATGACTGTGAGGTTACGAAGTCCCAAAAAGTCCATTTTTAAGAGTCCTAATTCGTCGAGTGCCGTCATTGTGTACTGCGTAACAACCGCCTCATCGTTAAGAGCTAACGGAACATAATCGCTGACGGGCTTGTCAGATATAACCACGCCTGCTGCGTGGGTTGATGCGTGTCGCGGCATACCCTCGAGCTTAATTGCCATATCAATTAAATCTTTTATGAGTGTATCGCCGTCATATAAATTTTTAAGCTCTTTTGAAGAGGCCAACGCACGCTCTAAAGTCATACCAACCGACTGCGGTATAAGCTTTGCTGTTTTATCGCAGGTAGCGTACGGTATATCCATCGCCCTACCCACATCTCGCACTGCGGCGCGCGCCGCCATAGTACCAAAGGTCACTATTTGCGCAACATGGTCCGCGCCGTATTTTTCTATAACATAGTCGATAACTTTTTGACGGTTGACATAGCAAAAGTCTATATCAAAGTCGGGCATAGATACACGCTCGGGATTTAAAAAACGTTCAAAAAGCAGGTTGTATTTTATAGGGTCAACGCCCGTAATACCTATGCAATACGCCGCAATACTACCCGCGCCCGAGCCTCGCCCCGGACCCACGGGAATATTATGACTTTTAGCATAGTTTATAAAATCCCACACGATGAGATAGTAGTCAACATAACCCATCTTATTTATAATCGACAATTCATATTCTAATCGGTCGATTATATGTTTTTCGGGGTTAGCGCCATAATTTTTAGAAAGCCCGTCATAGCACTTGCGACGGAAATATTCATAATGGTCTTCGCCGTTTGTGTCAAAAAACGGTAGTTTGATTTTGCCGAATTCGAATTCTACATTGCATCTGTTGGCAATTTTTTGAGTATTTGCAAGCGCATCGGTCAAATTTGGAAAGGCTGCCTGCATTTCATCTTCGGTTTTTAAATAAAACTCTTCAGTTTTAAATTCAAGATTATTTTTATCGCTGATTTTACTGCCTGTTTGCACGCAAAGTAAAACCTTGTGCATAAAGCTGTCGTCTTTTTCAATATAATGAACGTCGTTTGTGGCAACAAGCGGCACACCCGTTTCTTTTGACAGCTTTTCTATATACGCATTCACATTTTGCTGCTCGGGAATACCGTGATTTTGCACCTCAAGAAAATAGTTATCTACCCCAAACACATTTTTGTACCAAAGAGCAGTATCGCGCGCTTTATTGTAGTCGCCGTCTAAAATTGCCTGGGGTATCTCACCAGCAAGGCAAGCAGACAGGGCTATAAGACCGCCGTGATATTTTTCGAGCAGCTCTCGGTCAACACGCGGCTTAGAATAAAAGCCTTCGGTAAAGCCTGCAGATACAAGCTTTATAAGATTTTGATAGCCCTCATTATTTTCACAAAGCAATACGAGGTGATTATACGCGCGGTTTTGTTGACGCTGTTTTTCAAAACGGCTGGCGGGAGCCACATAAACCTCGCAGCCAATAATTGGCTTTATGCCCTTTTTCTTTGCTGCTTTGTAAAAATCAATAGCGCCATACATAACGCCGTGGTCGGTAATAGCCACTGCGGTTTGCCCCTTTGCCGCTACGGCATCAATAAGCTTGTTTATACGGCAGCAGCCGTCAAGCAAACTGTATTCAGTATGCAAATGCAAATGCGTAAAGCCCATGCCGTATCAACTCCTTATCTTGAAATTATATCGTCATATATCTCTATTATTTTCCTAAGTCTGTGATTAAGTCCCGAAACGGTAATTGGTTCGGGTGAATTTTTACATAAATCTTTAAGCGAACTTTCGGGATACTGCATACGCAACCTTGCGGCAGAAATCAGTTCTTCGGGCAGTGACGACAGCATCTCTCTTTTTTCTAAATATTCAATAGCCGTTCTTTGTTTAATCGATGCCTCTATTGTCTTTTTAATATTTGCGCCATCGCAGTTAAACACTCGGTTGGTTTTGTTATTTGCCTCTTTCATTATAGTGGTTTCTATAAGCTCGAGGCTTCGCACAGAAGCGCCCATAAGAGCGAGCAAATTTATTATCATCTCACTGCGTTTGATATATACAACAAATCCGTTGCCGCGGGTCGAAATGTTAGCGCTTACTGAATGTTTAGATAAGATATCGCGCAGTTCCTGAGCCAACGCTTCGCTTTTTACAGGAAAATCTACCCTATAACTTTTTTCGGGGTCGCTCATTTGACCGCACACCAAAAAAGCTCCACGCACAAATGCCGCTTCACAGCAAGCGCGGTTAAAAAATTCGTGGCTAATTTTACCCTCAACCATACCAAAATCTACCGACGCTAAAATTTTGAGTCTGTCAATCTCGTCATTAACCTCTGCACGATAGGTGGTGTTTTTACTATTACCCACAGTTATATTAACACCCGCGTCATAGCTTTTTTTAATCATGGCGGCATACAGTTTTGTCACCGCCTGATTTTCGCTTTGCATCGATATTTTACTCGCACTAAACGCTCTGCCAAACAGCAAAAGTCCGTATGTAAGTGCTTGCAAACAGCAACGTGAAACCTTAACATCGGTAAGCTCTGTTTTTATATCCGAACAAAAAGACATAATTTTAATCCTCTATATTTATATCACGGTGGAAGCACTCGGCCGTATAACCGTTTTGGCAAAGAGCCTCACACACCATCACCGCAAAGGTGATCGAACGGTGATGACCGCCCGTGCAACCGAATGATACCGTCATTTTTTCGACACCGTAATTTTCTTTAATGGGTATTACAAGCAAAAGCATATCTATAACCTTTTGAAGATACTGTCTGCTTTGCTCGCTGCTCAAAACATAATCGCGAACAGGCTTGTCCAGACCTGTTTTAGATTTTAAATCTTCTATGTAAAAAGGATTAGGCAGACAGCGCACATCGAAAACGAAGTCTGCTTGCGCGTCTGCCCCATTTTTAAATCCAAAAGACCTGCACTCTATTTTCATTTATTTTCTTCCCACAAATATAACCTCGGGCTCTAAATCTACGCCGTCAGCGCCTTTTACTGTGTCCTGAACCTTTTTAATAAGCGACAAAACATCATCGCAAGTGGCATTCCCCGTGTTTATAACAAATCCCGCGTGTTTTTCGCTTACCTTCGCGCCGCCAACGGATACGCCCTTAAGATTATTTTTTTCAATAAGCGCACCCGCAAAATAACCCTCGGGTCGCTTAAAGGTGCTACCGGCACTTGGATATTCAAGCGGTTGCTTGTCGCGCCTTCGGGCAAAAAAATCGTCCATAGCGGCTTTAATTTCCGCTGAATTACCCTGCTTTAATTTAAAGGTAACGCTTATGATAATTAAATCGGTATTTTTAAATGCGCTTGTTCGGTAACCCAGTTTCATATCGGGCAAAGAAAATTCTATAACATTTCCTTTGCTATCTATTGCCGTAGCGTATGCCACTACCTGCGACATTTCACCGTCGTAAGCGCCCGCGTTCATATAAAGCGCGCCGCCAACTGTACCGGGTATGCCGTAAGCAAATTCAAGGCCCGAAAGCGAGGCCTTTTGCGCCGCTATGCACAGCGCGCGCAAGCTTGCACCCGCGCCGCACACAACTGTATCATCATAAATTTCTATGCTATCAATATCGTCAAGGCTGATAACAACACCCTCAATGCCTTGGTCTGACACCAAAAGGTTTGACCCTTTGCCCAATATAAAATACGGTGCATTATATTCACAAGCAAGGCTTAAAACAAGCTTTAATTCATCCTCATTTTTTACCTTAACAAATATGTCAGCATTTCCACCTATTTTGAAGGTGGTGTGACGGCTCATTGGCTCATTTTTTAAATATTCAATTTTACACTCATTTAATCTGCCGCACAGATTACAACACTGCATAAAATCACCTTATTTTTCGTACAAGTTACAAAGATATGCTGCACCTATAATGCCTGCATCATTGCCAAGGTCGGCGGTTTTAATAACGGTTTTAACCTTCATATGACGGGCGTAATTTTCGCCGTCTACATACTCATTTATCGGATCGGTAAGATATTCGCCCTCTTTTGAAATACCGCCGCCGATGCATATAACATCGGGTTGGAAAATATCAAGCACATTAGCAATACCAACTGCTACATAACGGATGTATTCATCAACAACCATAGCTCCCACACGGTCGCCAAGGCGCTTTGCCTTAAAGGCGGTAGTGCCGCCGGCGTTATTGATGTCACCGCCACATATTTCCCACATTCTGCTGCTTTTATATCGCAGCATAGCCTGCTTTGTTTGGCGAACAAGGGCTGTTGCCGAAGCGTAGGTTTCCCAACAGCCGAAACGACCGCATGTGCAAGCCTGACCGCCCATTTGTATAACGGTGTGACCGAGCTCACCGCCTGCGCCGTTAGAGCCTGAATAGATTTTGCCGTCGATTATGATACCGCCGCCAACACCTGTACCCAAAGTAATAGCAATAAAGTTTTTGGTACCCTTGCCGGCTCCCGCAATATATTCACCGTAAGCCGCGGCGTTAGCGTCATTTTCTACGTAAAACTTCTTGCCGGTTTTTTCAAACAGCATTTGACCAAGCGGCAAATCGTAAAAATCAAGATTGTTAGAATAAGGCACATTACCCGTTTCGTGCTCAATAGAACCTGGGCAGCCTATACCGAAGCCATCAATATCATCTATCTTAAGCTCTGCTGCTTTTATAGCCTCAAATGTAACGGCTACTAAATCATCTACTATTTCTTCAGCAGGGCGAGGTAAATTTGTCTTTCTTTTTGCGGTTGCAACTATTCTGTACTTTTCGTCAACCACACCTGCAACTATATTTGTTCCGCCTAAATCAATACCTAATTTATACATAATTTTTCTCCTATCTCTTAAAACGGTTTAATGCTTGTTGTTTCTTCGCTTGCTTTAAAATCGTCATTCATGCCAAGACGGTTAAGCAAATCCTCTGCCGCATTATAGCCGAGCTTCTTTTGACGGCTGTTCATTGCTGCAACCTCAATAATTACTGCTAAGTTACGACCGGGCTTTACAGGGATTGTAAGCGACGGAACCTGAAGTCCTAAAATTTCGGTCTTTTGGGTTTCAAGACCCATACGGTCGTAATTTTTGTTTACATCCCACTGCTCCATATTTATAACAAGGTCAATCTTTTCGGTAAGCTTTACGGCACCCACACCAAAAATTCGACTTGCGTTAATAATTCCTATGCCGCGAAGCTCAATAAAATGACGTATATTATCGGGTGCTGTACCAACAAGCGACTTGCTGGATACCCTGCGAATTTCTACCGCATCATCGGCAATAAGTCGGTGACCGCGTTTTACAAGCTCAATAGCCGTTTCACTTTTACCGACGCCGCTTTCACCAAGCAGCAATATACCCTCGCCGTAAACCTCAACCAAAACGCCGTGACGGGTAATTCGTGGCGCTAAATGCAAATTTAAAAACGCAATAAGCGCCGCCTCAAAATCTGATGTTGAGTCACGGCTTACGAGCAGCGGTACATCATATTTTTTTGCCATATCGGCATATATACTATCGTCTGCCAAATTACGCGCAATTATAACGGCTACAGGTTTTTTTGCAAAAAATTCGTCGACCTTTTTCCTCTTTTCGTCTTCGTCAAAGCCCCGCAAAAAGCCTATTTCGTTCATGCCGAGTATTTGTATGCGTTTTGCATCAAAATATTCATAGTAGCCTGCAAGGTGAAGTCCGGGTCGGTTTGTTTCGGTAGAAGAAACAAGAACATCGCCCTTTGGCATATTAAGAATCTCTAAAGAAAACTCTTTAATTATGCGTGATAGTTCAATTGTGCAATCGGTTTTCATAAGAGAAACACCTCATTTCTTTTAATCATAATTATTATAACATATATTATATCATTTTTAAATATATTTTTTATATTTTATACAAAAAAATTAAACACCGAGAAATCTCGGTGTTTTAGTTATTTTACTATCTTAACCTTTGCGCCGTTTCCTATGCCTGCGGCGTTAGCGTCGTCGGTGTCGATATGCATCTCAAGTTGAAAATCCTTGTGAACACGTACCTGAACGTCATAAAACTTTGTTTTGCGCTCACCGTTTACCTCAACATCTACATATTGACCGTCGGTAAGACCAAACTGCGTGCTCTCGTCAAGACTCATATGTATATGACGGTTGGCAATTATGCAACCCTCTTTAAGTGTTACAACACCTTTTGGTCCTATAATTGTTATGGGTGCTGAGCCCGCAATATCGCCCGATTCACGCACGGGTGGTTTAACCTTTAATGTAAAAGAATCGGTGCGGGAAATCTCTACCTGAGAAGCCTTACGAACAGGACCTAAAACTCGCACATTTTCAATAGGACGAAGTGATGGGCCAACTATAGTCAAGGTTTCTTTGCAAGCAAACTGACCGGGTTGTGACAAATCTTTTATTGGGGTTAGTTCATAACCTTTGCCAAAAAGAGTTTCCAAATCGGCGGTAGACAAATGTATATGTCGGTTAGATACACCAACAGGCACGGTGTCGTTATTACCGCTTACCGTTTCACTACCAAGTCCTGCCATTACGCGCGACACTATTTCGGCAACTATTTTATCATCATAAGCCATTTTACAAGCCTCTTTTCAAATTAAATAATTCTAAAGCTTTCAGCCATTACGCAGCGACGCTGACGTGTAAAGCTGCGAGCTGAGGTAATACCCTCGCCTGTAGGACCTGCAATTGTAAAGGTTGCATGACCCTCACCGCCAAAGCCGATGCCTGCGTAAGAAGGCGCATTTTTAACAAAGATTGTGGTTTCAACCTCACGAGCAAAACGGGAAAGGTTGTCAACATTTTTAGAATGCATATGAGCAGTGTGGCGATTGCCGTGCTCGGCCTTTACAGCCAAATCAATAGCCTCGTCAATATCGTTTACGCGAACGATAGGAAGAATTGGCATCATAAGCTCTTCTTGAACAAAGGGGTGGTTAAAGTTGGTTTCGCAAATAATGCAACGGATATCGTCACTAACAGTAATACCAAGCTTTGAAAGAATAACCTTTGCATCGCGACCAACGCAATCGCGATTAACTATTTTGCGAACATTGCCCTTTTTATCGGTCTTGTCAACAAGAACAATATCAGCAAGCTTAGCGGCTTGTGCTGAGTCAATCATATAAGCGCCGTTTTTGAGCATTACAGAGATGAGCTCGTCAGCAATATTTTTGAAAGCAAATACCTCTTTTTCAGCAATACACGGAAGGTTGTTATCAAATGTGCAACCGTCAATTATATCTTTACCTGCTTTTTGAATGTCAGCGGTATCGTCAACAATTACCGGTGGGTTACCGGCTCCCGCGCCAATAGCCTTTTTGCCCGAAGAAAGAACAGCCTTAACAACACCTGGGCCGCCAGTGCAAACAAGCAATCTTATCAGCGGATGAGACTGCATAATAGCGGCTGATTCAAGGGTTGGCTTTTTCATTGAGCAAACCAAAATTTCGGGGCCGCCCATAGCCTTACTTGCGCGGTTTACAAGGTCAACTGCGTAATTTGAAGTTGCAATAGCGTTAGGATGGGGGTTAAATACAACGCCGTTACCCGCGGCTATCATACCAATACTGTTGCAAATAACCGTTTCACTTGGGTTGGTGCTTGGAGTGATAGCGCCAACAACGCCAAACGGTGCCATTTCAACCAAAGTAAGACCGTAGTCGCCTGTTTTTGCAGCAGAAACAATATCCTCAGTACCTGGGGTTTTATCGGCAACAAGCATATGCTTTGCTGTTTTGTGGTCAACGCGACCCATACCTGTTTCTTTAACTCCGATTTCTGCCATAATATGCGCTTCGGCGCGGGTCAGACGGCGAATTTCGGTGATAAGCTGTTCGCGTTTTTCTACAGACATAGCGCGAACTGCTTTATAGGCTACCTGCGCTGCGGCGATAGCGTCGTTCATATCATCAAATACACCCACAAACTTTTTGCCCGCATACTGTGTGCTGTCAAAAGCAGCGGTTGGGGCGGCAGATACTTGGTTCAGCACCTGACTTACAACCTCGCGAATTTCGGCTTCGGTAAGATTTCTTGCCATATATAATCACTCCTTGAGATACTTCTAATATATTAAATCGATGTTTTTAGTCTTTAAATATTCCTGCCAATTGGCACTGGGCTCGGTATCGGTTGCGATAATGTCAACATCACCTATATCGCCAACCTTTATAAGCGAAATTTTATCAAATTTACTTGAATCCACCACCAAAATCTTGGTTTCAGCAGAGTCAAAAATCGCCTGCTTCATTTCGGAATCTTTTTCGTTTGAATCGGTAATACCTCTACTAATATCGATACCCTTTGAAGAACATACGGCATAATCAACGTGGTACGAACGAATTGTCTTTTCAGCCGACGGACCCACCAAAGACAGCGAGCCGCGTTTAAGCTTGCCGCCCGTTGAAAATACCGTCCAATCATCTTTGTCTGAAAGCTCGATAAGAGCTTCAACCGAATTGGTGATAAGGGTTATGTTTTTAAGATTTTTAATGTAATTAAGCACAAGTAGTGCGGTTGAGCTTGCATCTATCATTATGCAGTCGCCGTCGTGAAATAACCGACTTATTTTTTCGGCAATTTTTTGCTTTGCTTCAACATTGGCTTTTTTACGAACGCTATGCGGTAGGTCGGTGCTAAAGTTTTGAACCAGCACGGCTCCTCCGTAGGTTTTTTGAGCCAAGCCCTCTTTATCCAATTTTTCAAGGTCACGGCGGATGGTTTCTTCGGTAACGTCAAATTCCTGACTTAGTTCCGCAACAATAACCTTGCCGTCTAAATAAAGTTTGGAAAGAATTGCATTACGTCGTTCTATTGCGAGCATTTAAACAGTTCTCTCTTTCTTATAATTTGTTTTTTATAAAATGCTGTGCCACATTTTTTCATCCGGGTGTGGTATTACGGCAGAATCTAAGAACATACCGTCTTCGCCCGCGCCCTGTTTTGCACGTTCAATTGCAGCCTCAACTGCAGCAATTTCACCTGTTAGTAACAAATAAGATTTACCGCACATACCACGCGAAAGTCTAAGCTCTATTAAATCTACAAGTGAAGTTTTGGCGGCTATATCGGCCGCTACTATCGCAGCGCAGGATGAAAATGTTTCAAGCACACCTAGCGCGTTAGGACTGCCGACATCGGTTGTGCCGTAAAGCGCTGTAAAAATGCTTTCGTGCGGATTGCCAAGCACAAATTTATCTATTAACATATCGGGCATTTTTGCCGCTGCCGCATCAACAGAAGCGCGCACAGCGCTAAGCTCGCCCGAAATCAGTACCATATATTTACCTGGGCATACTGTGGTGGCCTCAATAACCTCAACCTCAGCGGTTTTTATCATTATGTCAGCCGCCCTCATACCCGACGATACCGTTTTATATTCAACCATTGCAAGTGCTTTTTTCATATCTACACCTTACTGTTTTTCTATAATAATTGCTGTTTTGCCTACGGCAGTAACCTTGCCGTTAACAGGGGAATGAAGTGCTACGCTTAGCCCTTCTCCAGCTTCGGCAATTAGTTGCTTTTCAGCAACGATGTCACCTTTTTTAACCATAGGCACACTTGGTGCGCCTACGTGCTGACTGAGCAATACAGTAACTTTTTTGAAATTTGGAACCGCCTCAATTATGGGGGCGGGTTTATTGTATTTTTTAAGTCCTATGCGACTTGTAAGTCGTGACATCGGCACCTGACGAAGCGGTCTTTCATGGCTTGCAACAGGCGCTTCTTTTAAAGGCTCGGGCTTCACGCCCGCTTTACGAAGCTCTGCTTTGCAAGCGGCCAAGAGCATTCGCGGTGATAAATTTTGCACACATGAATATTGCTCACAAAGTCCGCAGCCTGAGCAGTACATAGCATCTAAATACGGCACCGCATTATTAGTGATACCGTTAGAAGCAACACGCATAAACTCTGACGGGTTTATAGGATGACCTAAAAGATTACGCGAGCAAAGGCTTGTGCAATAACTGCATTGACAGCAAGCTGCCATAGCGCGCTTCATATCTATAAAGGTTTTAGACTGTCGTCTTCTGATAAGCGAATGATCGCTTGGTAACACAAGCACCGCGTTAGTGGTCTTGGTTACTATGTTGGCTTTAGAGCCAAGCGAACCCATCATAGGACCACCGATTATAAAGGCGGGGTCTTCAGTTGTGATGTTGCCTGCAAGCTTTACGATTTCACCCACTGTCACACCAATAGGCACGCGTACAGTAACTGGGTTTTCAACCTCGCCCGCAATTGTTACATACTTGCGAGTTACGGGTCTACCGTTCATAGCGCGGTAAAGATTATAAACTGTTTCAACATTAAGCACCATTACGCCAACCGACAGCGGTATATCCCCTGGGTGCACAATTCTGCCGGTAACCTCGTAGGTGAGGATTACCTCATCGCCCGCGGGGTAAACATCATTAAGACGGCAAATTTCTATATTTGGAAAAAACTCTGTAAAGGGCGCGATAGCCTCGGCAGTCTCAACATAAGACTTTTTAATTGCTACACATACCCTTTTAGCGTTTACAGTTTTCGAGATTAGGTTTAGGGCTTCAAAAATTTCGTGCGGGTGAGTTTCGAGTACCTGACGGTGAAGCTTGAGTAGCGGCTCACACTCAGCGCAGTTAAGGATTACAGTATCGGCTTTTTCGCTAAGCTTTGCATAGGTTGGAAAACCTGCGCCACCTGCGCCGACGATTCCGTTATCCTTTAGAATGCCCTGAAGTTCTGAAAGTTTCATTTATTATATCTCCGGTAAACCGATTCCATTATCAACAATACCAACTATTGCAGCATCTACGGGAGCAGTCCCACAATCACAACCAATTCTTGCGGCAGAGCCTGTTGCTACAAGCACTATCTCACCAATACCTGCGCCCACGTTGTCTATTGCTACAAACTTTTTGTTGGGGTCGCCTAGTTTTTCAATCGGCTCAATAACCATAAATTTAGAGCCCACTAATTTTTCATTTTTACGGGTAGAAACTATTGTTCCTACTACTTTTCCAACTAACATTTGTTTGTTACAATCCCTTCTGATTGATTTTAAAAAAGGATGCTCGGTGGGAGGAGTAATTTCCTCCCACCATAAAGAAAAATATTACTTCAATGAGGGAAGAATTTTTTCTACATCGCCGTGAGGTCTTGGGATTACATGTGTTGCGATAACTTCGCCCAAAGAACCAGCCGATGAAGAACCAGCTTCTACAGCAGCCTTAACAGCGCCAACGTCGCCGCGTACCATTACTGATACAAGACCTGAACCGATTTTTTCGGTACCGATAAGCTCTACGTTTGCAGCCTTTACC
>JAZUOS010000003.1:0-4782 GCA_045604765.1 Acutalibacteraceae bacterium
GTAAAAATCAGACTTCGCAGAATCGGTGCTAAAAAGGCTCCTTTCTACCGTGTTGTTGTTGCAGATTCTCGTTATCCACGTGACGGTCGTTTTATCGAAGAAATCGGTTACTACGATCCCACTAAGGAACCCGCAATCGTAAACATCGACGCTGAAGCCGCAAAGAAGTGGATCGGCAACGGCGCACAACCTACCGACACCGTTAAGGCTTTGCTTAAAAAGAACGGCGTTCTTTAATTTCTAATTTGGAGTTATTAAAATGAAAGAACTTCTTATTACCATTGCATCAGGACTTGTTGAAAATCCCGATGCAGTAAATGTAACGGTTGATGAACCCAACGAGGAAGGCGTTATTGTTTATCATCTTCACGTGGCTGAAAATGATATGGGCAGAGTAATCGGCAAGCAGGGCAGAATTGCTAAGGCTATCCGCACTGTTATGCGTGCTGCCGCAAATCAAACCAGAGAAAAAATCGTTGTAGAAATCGACTAATTCTCATGCTCGCCTCTTGGCGAGCCAAACGCTAATCAAAGCCTCCGCACAGGAGGCTTTTAATATATAAAGGTGAAAAAATGAAAAAAGAATTTTTAGAAATAGGCAAATTTGTCGGCACCCACGGTGTTCGCGGTATGGTGCGCATTCAACCTTGGTCTGATGACGGCGAATTTTTGACCGGCTTTAAAAAGTTTTATCTTGAAAACGGTAAAACCAAAATAGAAATGAGCAAAATCACCCCTCATGGCAATGTTGTTATTGCGGCAGTCAAGGGTGTTGACTCTATTGAAGAAGCTGAAAAGCTACGCGGTCAGGTGCTTTATATCAAGCGTGATGACGCGCGTCTGCCCGAAGGCAGATATTTTGTGAGTGAGATTATAGGCAGTAAGGTTTTTGATGCCGACACCGATGCTCTACTCGGCACTCTAAGCGACGTTTCACCCACAGGCGCTAACGACGTATGGCATATTAAATCAGGCGAAAAGGAATACCTTGTTCCTGCAATACCCGATGTAATTATAAGTGTTGATATAAACACTGATACTGTAAAAATCAGACCTTTAAAGGGGATTTTTGACGATGAAGATTGATATACTTACCCTCTTCCCCGAAATGTGCGAAAGTGTGCTGAGTGAGAGCATTATCGGCAGAGCAAGAAAGGCCGAAAAAGTAGAACTCCGGTGCCATAATATACGCGATTTTGCAAACAACAAGCACAACAAGGTTGACGATATGCCCTACGGCGGCGGTATGGGTATGGTTATGGCGGCAGAGCCGATTTATAACTGCTATAAAAGCCTTTATAATGAAGATGAGCCAAAACCGCACCTTATCTACCTTTCACCAAAAGGCGCCACCCTTACACAAAAAAAGGTTGTGGAGCTGTCAAAGCTTGATAGAATAGTACTGCTTTGCGGTCACTACGAGGGTGTTGACGAGCGCGTGTTAGAGGAAATTGTTGACGAGCAAATATCGCTTGGCGATTTTGTGCTCACGGGCGGCGAATTACCCGCGCTTTGCCTTGCTGATGCTGTTTGCCGAATGCTACCGGGTGTGCTTTCAGACGACCTGTGTTTTGAAGACGAAAGTCATTTTTCGGGTTTGCTTGAATACCCGCAATATACCCGACCTGCCGAGTGGAACGGTCGCGCCGTGCCCGAGGTTTTGCTTTCAGGCAACCACGCTGAAATTGCTAAATGGCGTCGCAAACAGTCGCTTGAAATTACACGAGAACTCCGCCCCGAAATGTTCGAAAAAGTCGAGCTTGACAAGACAGACCGTAAACTTTTAGGGATAGAACCCGAAAAGAAGGCAAAACGCAAATAATCTATTATCATTTTGACCAAATTTGACATTCAAAATATCTAAAAAGTTGGATAATTATTAGAACTTTTTAACAAATGATTGACTACGGCATTAAATGTGGTATAATAACATCGTAGCAAAGCATATTATTTTTGTTATAAATTTTAAACATTTACTTTTCAAGGAGTTTTTAAGATGTGTGTTAAAGACGTAGTAATTCAGAATCAAGTTGGTCTTCATGCCCGCCCCGCAACCTTCTTCATCCAGAAGGCAAATGAGTTTAAGTCATCTATCTGGGTTGAAAAGGACGAAAGAAAGGTAAATGCAAAAAGTTTACTTGGTGTTCTTTCTCTTGGCATCATCGGCGGCACAAGCATTAAAATCATTTGCGACGGCAGTGATGAATCAGAGGCTATGGAAGGTCTTATTGCTTTGGTAGAATCAGGTTTCGCTGATTAATTTTTAATTAAAAAAATGTTGACAATGTTGCCTGACCGTTGTATAATGTATCGGTCAGGCAATATAATTGAAAATTGAAAGTTGAAAATTGAAAATTGAAAGTGAGTTTTCTTTTATGGAAAATGTTATTGAGATTAAAAGTTTCAATTTTGCAATTAGAATAGTAAATTTACACAAATATTTGTGTAGTAAAGACGAATACACTTTATCTAATCAACTATTGCGCAGCGGCACTAGTATTGGTGCCAATGTTGCTGAAGCTGAACAAGCTCAAAGCACCGCTGATTTTATTTCAAAAATGAGCATCGCACTTAAAGAAACATCTGAGACAAAATATTGGCTTAGATTGTTGAACAAAACAGAATATATTACTGACACACAATTTACGTCAATTTTTGAAGATTGTGTCGAACTTGAAAAAATCCTAGTAAGCATAATAAAATCCACTAAATAATTTTCCATTTTCAACTTTCAATTTTAAATTTGAATATTTCCGGGTATGGCGCAGCTGGCTGCTTGGGCAGCGGGGTCAAGCGCTTATACTGAATAAGATATTCCCCTAACAATTTCCGGGTATGGCGCAGCTGGTAGCGCGCTTGACTGGGGGTCAAGAGGCCGCAGGTTCAAGTCCTGTTACTCGGACCAAAAGCAGTTTCAACCATTCGGTTGTGACTGCTTTTTTAATTTGATTAGCACAATTTTGAATTAAAATTCATAATTTATTATTGAATAAAACGCAAAATTATTGTATAATTAGTTAACCAAATCTTGAAAGGAAGTGAAGCCGTGGTGCCCACAAGTGAAGAAAAACTGCGTGAATATTTTGCTCGCAATTTAGCGCACTACCGCAAATTGTTAGGTCTTACGCAAACCGAGCTTGCTGAAAAGCTTAACTATTCCGACAAATCAATCTCTAAGTGGGAACGCGGCGACGGTCTGCCCGACCTTGCAGTTACCGTTCAGCTTGCCGAGATTTTTGGCCTTACCCCAAACGATTTGCTTGCCGAAAAGCCTCGCAAACGACTGCTTACCACACGCAACAAAACCATCATCACCCTGCTTTCAATCGGTCTTACCTGGCTGGTGGCAACCGTTTTGTTCTTCTTTTTTGAGCTTATTTTGCCAAATGTTTATTTGTGGTGGTTGCTTTACATATTTGCTATTCCGATAAGCGCAATAATAGGTATTGTTTTCGCTGCTATCTGGTGGAAAAAGATACATATTTTTATATCAACATCAGCGCTTATTTGGTCGGTTGCGCTTTGCGTTATGCTTGCCATAAATTTAGATAAAATATATCTCATATTTATTGTCGCTGCGGTTTTACAGATACTTACAATACTGTGGTTTTTAATCAAAAAACAATAGCTTTTGGACTTGGTGTGTTTTGCGCCAAGTCTTTTCTTTTGATAAAATAGGCAAATGCTATTGAAAAATTATTGATAATAAGATATAATATAAAATTGAAATTAAGAAATTCGAGGAGATTTAAAATATATGAAGCTTGGTATGGTGGGGTTGCCAAATGTTGGCAAATCAACCCTTTTTAACGCAATAACAAACGCAGGCGCGCAATCGGCTAACTACCCGTTTTGCACTATTGAGCCAAATGTTGGTATGGTTAGTGTACCCGATGAACGTCTTGAGAAGCTTGCTGAGATTTATAATCCCGACAAATTCACCCCTGCAGTTATCGAATTTGTTGATATTGCAGGTCTTGTAAAGGGCGCATCAAAGGGCGAAGGCCTTGGCAACAAGTTTTTAAGCAACATTCGCGAGGTTGATGCGGTAGTTCATGTGGTGCGTTGCTTTGAAAGCACCGATATTATTCACGTAGAAGGCTCGGTTGACCCGCTTCGCGATATTGAAACAATTAATCTTGAGCTTATACTCTCTGATATAGAAATCGCGCAACGCCGTCTTGACAAGGCAACAAAGGCGCTCAAGGGCGACAAGTCTATGCAAGCCGAGGTTGACTTTTTAAAGCGACTTATCGCTCACTTGGAAGAGGGGCTGCCCGCTCGCTCGGTAGAAATTACCAACGATACCGATGCCGAAGTTTTGGCTACCACTTCTCTGCTTTCTGCAAAACCCGTTATCTACGCTTGCAATATGAGTGAGGATGATTTCAAAAACGGCATCGACTCAAACGCTGGCTACCTTGCTGTAAAAGAAGCTGCCGCTAAAGAAAACGCTGAAATACTCCCTATTTGCGCAGCGCTTGAATCTGAACTTGCAGGTCTTGACGATGAAGAAAAGGCAATGTTCCTTGAAGATTTAGGACTTGAGCGTTCAGCTCTTGACCGTATGATACAAAAATGCTATAGCCTATTAGGTCTTATCTCTTATCTTACCGCAGGCAAGCCCGAGGTTCGGGCTTGGACTATCGAACGCGGCACCAATGCGCCTCAGGCGGCGGGTAAAATTCATACCGATTTTGAACGCGGATTTATTCGCGCCGAGGTTATCGCCTATGATGACTTTGTGGCTTGTGGCGGCAATATGGTAACCGCAAAAGAAAA
>JAZUOS010000004.1:0-27178 GCA_045604765.1 Acutalibacteraceae bacterium
GGCTTTGAGCAGATAGCAGCCCTTTTCCAAAAGACTGCTGACAACGAAAAAGAACACGCAAAAATGTGGTTTAAAGAGTTAGAGGGTCTTGGCGACACAGCCGAAAATTTGCTTTCAGCAGCTGAGGGCGAAAACTATGAATGGACCGATATGTACGCAGGCTTTGCCGAAACCGCAGAAAAAGAAGGCTTTAAAGAGCTTGCTGCAAAATTCAGAATGGTAGCTGCTATCGAAAAGCATCATGAAGAGCGTTACCGCGCACTGCTTAACAACGTTGAAACCGCACAAGTATTCGAACGCAGCGAGGTTAAGGTTTGGGAATGCCGTAACTGTGGCCACATTGTAGTAGGCACAAAGGCACCCGAAATGTGCCCTGTATGCGCTCATCCAAAGGCATACTTCGAAATCCACGCAGAAAATTATTAATAGCACAGCTAACCGCACCACAAGCTGCAACTAATATAGTAAAACCATCCGCCCGAATTTCTTCGGGCGGATTTTGTATGATTAATACATTTAAAAAATATCATTTAGGAAAATATTATACACAATTTGAGCTACCTCACAGCGTAATGCGCTGTCTGTTGGTGCAATGTATTTACCATCTTCTTTACCACTGATAACTCCGTTTGTTATCGCCCAGATTACAGCATCCTGCGCGAACGGTGATACATTTTTATAATCTGAGTAAGTGTTCTTCACATTGTTCTTCTCAGCAGCTGTATATGTTGTGTCATAGCCCTTATAATTTGCATATCTATAAAGGAATGTCACCAACTGCTCGCGGGTAATTTTGTGACCAGTACCAAATTTACCACTTTCGTAGCCTGTAACTATTCCGTTTTCATAGCCCCAGATTACAGCGGCGCTGTAATAGCTGCCTTTTACTACATCAGGGAATACACTTTGCTTATCGGCATACTCAGTTAAATCAACACCGTCAATACGCGCAAGCATTACCAAAAAGTCCTGACGCTGTATTTTATCCGTGGTGCCAAAGTGTCCGCCGCCGTCAGCATAACCTGTCATTATGCCAAAAACACTTGTGTATTCTATTGCCTCGCTATACCACTGACCAAACGGAACATCATTGTATCTCTTGTTGATTGTGCGCGACATTTCAGTACTGCCGTCGGCAAAGGTGACCTCGCAAGCATAGCTGCCGTTTTCTTGCGTGGTAAGTTTTGCATCCGTTTTGTTTTTTATTGGCTCATAAACATAGGTCGGAGCAATAACCCTTATAGTTGTATCGGTAGTGCTTGCTAACGCCAGCATGTACACACTGTTGGCAGGAATGGTCAAAACTGCCGTTTTATCGCTACTAAACGTTGCATCTACCACTTTAAGTTCATCTGACATTAACGAATACAAATCTAACAAAATAACACCTTGCGCGTCATCACTTGCGGTAATGGTTACGGTATCGCCTACATAAAACTCAGCCACAAAATAAACTATTGCCTCGTCGCTTGCGCGCATACCGCTCCAGCCGTTTTCGGCATCGTAGGTTGCCAATACCATGCCGTCAACCTCGGTAATCACTTGGCTTTGATCGGTGATTTCTGCATCTTTGTATTTAACAGATTGCCACTGGTATTTAGCATTTGGATCGTTCGTTTCAACATAAGGCTCTTGCTCGGTTGGTTGATGGGTTATAGCGTAGGCAAACACAAAAGTATCAGATTGCATTACCTCTTCGCCCACAGTAACCTTGCAAGCATAGCTTTCGTCGATAACAGCATCGGTAAGAGTATTGGTTGTCTGACCCTTTATTTCTGTGACAATGGTTGTGTTACCATACGCTCTCACTGTTGCATCTGCATCACAGTGCGCCGCTAAAATATATGACATATCATAGACGGAAGTCAAGGTAACCTTTCCGTTTTCGTCAGGCACGGCGCTTTGCGTATAATCAGAAACTTCAGGATTGTATATAAAAATTTCCGATACGTTGCCCGTTGCCTCAACCGTTATCGACTCACCCTCTGCAAGATAAATATAAAAGAAATGTGCACTACTATCATTGTTATCGTAGTAACCCGTCCAACCGTTTTCACTGTCATAAAAAGCGGGTTCGTCGCTCATAAGGAAAGGTTCTGCTGCTATGTCGGTGATTTCGCCAAAGCCCTCTTCATATTTATACCACTGATATGTTGCGTCAACATCCCAAGTAAGCTCTACATAAGGCTCGTCTGAGGTTGGCTGATGATCAATGGCTATATGTTTTTCAAGGGTATAGGTATATTCTACGTTGCTGTCATACGAACCTAATACGAAATAATATGTATCGCCGGCATCGGCATCAAACACAAGCTCAAAGTTGTAGCTTTCGCCTCCGTCATCATCATAGTTAAGTTCGTTATAAGCATTGTCGTAAACGTAAGCGTATGGATCTATTGCATCAAAATCACCACCGTTGTCTGAACGCAAAACATATTGACCGCTTTCCTCGGGGACAAATTTGGCATATACATCTGATTTGCTCTCTTCTATATAAACGCTGTTTTCACCTAACGTGATATCAGTAATATCTAACGCTATCTCTTCGCCGCAATCGTCACACTTGTTGTCAAAAACGTCATTAACTGTATGTGTGCACACGTAGCCGCAATCCTCACGCTGACATACGCCGTTCACAAAATCGTGACCAAGGGCTTCTTCAAGCACATCGCCTGTGAGATAATCTCCGCAAGCATCACAATAATCGCCGGCTGTATGGCCGTCGGTTGTGCAGTCAGCGGCTGTAGCCTCTTTAAAATGCACGTCGGTTGAATAGTGAATTGCTATGTTTGAAAGATAATCTTCTTCGTCTTCCTCGATTACAACTTCTGACCATTGCTCTTCGGTTCCTGAGTAATGAATTGCCGAAAGTAAATCGCAATAACCGAAAGCGTCCTCGTATACCGTTTTAATACCGACGCCTATAGTTATGTTTTTGAGTTCGCTACACGCCCAAAAAGCTTCTCTTTCTATAGTTTCTATGCTATCAGAAAGTACTATGCTTTCAAGATAATAACAATGGGCAAAACAAGAGTCTGGTATGGTTTTTATTCCATTGCCAATTGTTAGTGACTCTACATTAGCATTGTAAAAAGCCTCTTCTCCCAGCTCGTTAACAGTATTGGGTATCGTAACCGATTTTAACGTTTCGCCAAAGGCAAAAGCGTATGAATTAACAGTGGTTACTGTGTCAGGAACAGTATAACTGTCACCCTCTTTGCTCATAGGATAAAGGTATAGCATAGTTTTATCTTTTGAGAAAACTATGCCGTCAACACTTGTAAAGGCAGGGTTATCTTGGTGAACGTTTACCTCTTTAAGCGAAAATCCTGAGCCCCAAAAAATCGGAGTATCGTTAATGGGCATATCTGTAACACTTGCGGGAATGCTCACCGTTAAAAGATTTTCGGCGTAGCAAAAAGTCGTAGACGGAATTTTTGTAATGCCTTCTTCTACAACGATATTGATAATATAATCGTTATAGTCATACCAAGGTGGTGAGTACCAGTCAACTTCAATTTCACCCTCACCACTTATGGTAAGCGTACCGTCAGCGTCGAGCACCCAATTTACGCCTTCGCCTGCGGTGCCGCTTGCTATATCACTGTCAGCGGCAAATGCTACAGGCGTTGTCGAAAACACAAGCACCATAGCGATAACAACCGCCAAAACCTTTGATAATGTCTTTTTCATAATTTTACCTCCAAAATATTTTTATGCAAACAGCTCTTCAAAAGCCTGTTCGTTTACGTCATTAATATATTGTTTAAATTCTTTAAAAATTCGTCTTCCTAAATTTTTATAATCCATAGAAAGAACCTTTGATATCTTTTTTTGTCGAATATCGTCGGGAACGTTATAAATTTTCATAATAGCGTCCAACGCGCCCGATATGCGTATATCTAGGGGAGAGGACGTTTCGGTGGTCATAAGCGTGGCATACTCTATGCCTGAAACCAATACCTCTGCCTCGGTAAACTGTTCGTCTGTCCAGTCGGGGCAGTATTCAGCAAAAACGGTTTTTGCACGAGCAGCGTCGTTTTTACGAATAATTTCAAGTGTTAGCGGACTTATATAAGATGAAATAAAAAGATCTTTTGCAACAGGATCCTCCTCAGCAGCGGACGCCATTGTCATAAGCTCAAGACAAAGCGCCAACAGCAAGCTGACGCCGTCATCAGCCTCCTCACGCATCATTTTCCACTGAAAATTACATAGCATTGTCACTATTTCGGCAAGCAAATGCTCTTTGGTGGCAAAGTAAAATGACATATGACCAAGTCCGATGTCAAGGTCGGAGCAGATAGACCGCACCGAAGTGTTTGAATAACCGCTTTCAAGAATCATTTGACATGCGGTTTGAATAATTTCAAGCTTAGTGGTATTAACTCTTTTTGACAAAACGTCACCTCTTTTATATTTTTCTATGACGTGTACTATTATATGACACGTCATATTGATTGTCAAGGCTTTTTTCTTTTTTGCAATAAAAAAAGAGAGGCAAAACGCCTCTCTTACAAAACATTTTATTTATAGCTTATAAGCTCGTCTAAATTTTTTCGCTTTTTATCACGCAATTTATCATCGGCCTTAGCGTAGCCTATGCAAACGACAAGACGTACATCACCGTCAAGCTTGCAAACCGATTTGATTTTATCGTTATCAAACCAACCCAAAATGCAACTGCCAAGCCCTTGCGCTGCTGCTTCGGCTGTGATATATGCTGCCAAAATGCCGATATCTATAGAGCGGTAGTCATTATGCTTTAGCCTTGAGCCAACAGCCGCCGATTTTACATAGGGCTGCTCTGATATTACCAGCTGTATAGGCGCATCGGTTACAAATCGGTTCATACCCATACCTTGCGTTGCTTTTGCCACCGTTTTTGCGATATCACCCATGCAAACGGTGATATGATAAGGCTGACCGTTGCAAGCCGATGGGGCAATGCGAGCAGTATTTAAAATAGCATCAAGTTTTTCTTGCTCAACCGCTCTTGTGCTGTCATAACTGCGACATGACTGTCTCACTTTTGCAATTTCTGTAAAGTTCATATCAGTTTTCCTTTATAGCAATTTCTACTACGCGACGCACATCCTCAGCGCCCGTGCCTTTAAGCGCACTAAACGGAATTATTGTAACACCCTCGCCAAGCTCACCTAACTCTTCACGCAAAGCAGCAAGACGATTATTGAATTCGGTTTTGTTCAGTTTATCACACTTGGTAAGCACTATCGCATAAGGAATTTCGAAGTGCGATAAAAACTCAAGCATCGAAATATCAAACTCGGTAGCGGGATGTCGCATATCAATAAGCTGTAAGCAAAGCTTGATATTTCTATCGGTACGAAAATACCCCTCCATAAGCTCTGCCCAACGCTCACGCTCGCTATCGGCAACCTTTGCATAGCCGTAGCCCGGTAGGTCAACCAATCGAAATTCATCGAGCTTATAAAAGTTGATAGTAACCGTTTTACCCGGTGTAGAGCTTACTCGCGCAATAGATTTTCTATTTAGTATTTTGTTAATGAGCGAAGATTTGCCAACGTTTGAGCGACCCGAAAAGCAAATCTCGGGCAAATCGGATTCACTTAGCTGCTCTAACGTGCCAAACGCTGCTTCAAAATCCACCTTATTCCAATTCAAAACGGTCACCTTCTTTTTTTAGTTTCTGATAGTTGTGGTATTTGCGGTTTGTGACGTAATGTATGTGTCACTTTTTAAGGAATCGTCATCAAGCGGTAAAAGTGCTTGGTCAATAATCTCGGTCACGTACTTAACGGGTATAAACTCAAGATTTTCGCGTACCTTCCCGTCAACCTCGTCTAAATCGGGGATATTGTCGTGCGGTATAAACACGCGTTTCACACCGCCACGGTATGCCGCCATAGACTTTTCTTTAAGTCCGCCAATAGCAAGCACTCTGCCACGAATAGAAACCTCGCCCGTCATAGCAATATCACGTCGCACCGGACGGTTGGTAAGTGCCGAAATAAGCGCAGTAGTAATAGTAACGCCCGCGCTTGGCCCATCCTTTGGTACGGCAGATTCTGTTGCGTGGATATGTATATCACGAGTCTTATAAAACTCGGTATCTATGCCATACTTTTCGGCATTTGCACGAACAAAGGTGATTGCCGCCTCAGCCGATTCTTTCATAACATCGCCAAGATTACCTGTAAGCACGGTTTTGCCCGTGCCGGCAAGCACCGCTACCTCCATTTGCATAATTTCACCGCCAACTTGTGTCCAAGCAAGGCCGTTAATGATACCAACCTCATCGCGTGGCAATATCATATCGGGGCGATATTTTTTATGGCCTATCATAATTTCAAGGTCAGAAGCTTTTATATTAACCTTTTTAGCACTGCCTTCAGCAATCTGCTTTGCAGCCTTGCCGCAAAGTGAGCCTACCGTGCGTTGCAATTTACGCACACCTGCTTCACGGGTATAAAAATCTATTATTCCGTAAAGCGCGCTATCTGCAAAATGACAGTTTTTAGCACTCAGTCCGTGCGATTCTATCTCGCACGGCACAATATGACGCTTTGCAATATTAAACTTTTCTTCTCTTGTGTATCCGTCAAGCGATACCACTTCCATACGGTCAAGAAGCGGCGCGGGTATAGTATCAAGCAAGTTTGCGGTGGTTATAAATACAACCTTGCTCAAATCATATGGCATTTCAAGGAAATTATCGGTAAAGTTGCAGTTTTGCTCGGGGTCAAGCACCTCTAAAAGTGCGCTTGCAGGGTCACCCTTGTAGTCGGAACCGAGCTTGTCAATTTCGTCAAGCAAAATTAACGGATTAGACGTTCCTGCATTTTTTATAGCGGTCAAAATCTTACCGGTCATAGCGCCTATGTAGGTCTTTCTATGGCCACGAATTTCGGCCTCATCGTGCATACCGCCTAAGGATATGCGTTGATACTTTCGGCCCATACATTCGGCAATGGTTTTGCCAATAGAGGTTTTACCCACACCCGGAGGACCGTAAAGGCAAAGAATATTACCCTTGCTTTCAGGCGATAAGGCGTATACCGAAAGCGCTTCTAAAATGCGCTCTTTTACCTTTTTCATACCGTAAAAATCACGGTCAAGAATTTTTGCGGCCTTTTTAATATCTACTTGCGTATCATCACAAGTATTCCAAGGAAGCGCAAGACAGGTTTCTATATAAGCGCGCGAAACAGTGCTTTCATGTGCGCCCTGCGGCATTTTAGAAAGCTTGTTTATTTCAATATGTATTTTTTCTTTAATTTTTTCGTCAGCATTAAGCTCTTCGGTCTTTTGGTGATATTCGTCAATTTCGTTTGCCGCCTCGTCACCGTAAAGCTCTTCACTTATGACGCGCATCTGCTCTTTAAGATAATAATCACGCTGGTTTTCGTCAATGTGTGCGCGAGTTTTTTGACCAATTCGGTTATCAATTTCGGTAACCTCTCGCTCTTTTATGAGCAACTCAAGCAAAATTTTTGCGCGAGTAACAACATTTAGTTGCTCAAGCACATACTGTCTATCATCGTATGGCGCGGGAATACTGAATGCGATAAAGTCACATAGCTCTCCAAGATTATTATTGGTTGCCACATTAAGAATAATGTCATTTGGCAGGTTTTGAGCCACATTGGCATAACGCTCAAACTCGGCGCGGATGCGGCGAATAAGACTCTCAATATAAACCTCTCGATTTTTGATGGGCTTATCCTCGCATTTTTCTATTGTTGCCACATAATGCGAGCCATTATCGGTAAAATTTATATGTCGTGCGCGATAAACACCCTTTACAAGCACTTTGGCGCCGCCATCGGGCATTTTTAACACCTGACGCACACGGCAAAGACAGCCCATATCATAAAGATGGGTGTTGTCGGGGTCCTCAACCGCAATATCCTTTTGAGTTACAAGATAAATCGGCACATTTTTATCCATTGCGTAGCTGAGTGCGCGCACCGATTTTTTTCGGCCGACATCAAGCGTCAGTAGCATATCGGGAAAGGCAACTATCCCACGCAAAGCCATTGCAGGAAATGTGCCCGTAATTTGTTTTTCGTCTAAAATCATAGGGTCTCCTGAAATTTAAAAAATTATTTGCTTATTACCGTAGCGCTAAGCGCGTGCTCTTGGAACACAAACAATACGGTGTTTTCTTTTATTTGGTATTCTAAAACGGTGAGTCCTGCGCTTGCGGGCAAGAAAAACACTTCGCCGTTTTTTGCCTCGCGTTCTTGCGCGTCAAAGCCCATACCGCTCATTGTGTCGCGAATGTCGGTTGATACTGCACCCACTGTAAAGCCGTATGCATCACCGTATTTTACTATGTGTGTAATGCCACTATCTGCATCATCAGTTTTATAACAGCAGCAAGCCTCGCCATCGGTCATAACGGTATAGTCACCCGAAGTATAATCAAAATACATAGGCTCGCCGTGGTCGTCAAGCGTTTCGCTTAAAACGGTCTTGGTTTCTTCAATGCTGTCACCGAGCTTGTACTCAAGGTCAGAAATCTGACCGTGTTTGGCATAATATTCTATATCTATGCTGTGGTCACTCTTTTTGCCACCATTACCACCGCAAGCGGTTAGTGACAGCACAAAAACCACACAGAGAATAAGACTTAAAATCTTTTTCATCATTTTCTTCCTTTATTTTTTATTTGCTTTGTTGAGCAGTTCATTACGCTGATCCCAAAGGTCTTGGCTTAAATCAACGTAATAGGTATGCGGTTTTTCAAAACGCTTAACCTCATCCCAAAGGTTGTTTACGAGTTCCTCACGCAAAGCGGCAATTTCTGAAACTGAAGGAGAGGTATAAACCTGCTCTCCCTTTTCAAAAATCTTAACCTGTAACTTACGCGCCTTGAAATTAGTAATTGTTTTACGCTTCCAAGTATAAGTTGGATCAAAAATTTCGTAAGGCTTTGAGTCGTCAATCTTTTCGTAATTAAGAGTAATAACGTCGGCTATTGCTTTGTTGGTTTCTTTATCATAAAGTCGCCACGGAATTTTAACACCCGGAATAGTGATTTTTGCAATGTTTTCACTAACCTTTATCTTTGGTGTTATAATGCCGTCTTGCTCGGTAGCAACAAGCTTATATACACCGCCAAAAACCGCCTCACTTGAAGCAGTAATAAGACGTTCACCTACACCGTAGCTATCAATACAAGCGCCCTGAATATCCATATCGCGTATAAGATGCTCGTCAAGTGAGTTTGAAACGCAAATTTTAGCATCGGGGTAACCCGCATCATCAAGCATTTTGCGCGCGCGCTTAGAAAGATATGCAATGTCACCGCTATCAATTCTGATGCCAAGCGGTCTGCAGCCTTGGGGCTTTAAAATCTCGTCAAATACCTTAATTGCGTTTGGAATACCCGATTTTAAAACGTTATAGGTATCAACAAGCAACATACAGCTATTAGGATATTGTTGAGCATAGGTTTTAAAGGCTGTATATTCATCGGGGAATAATTGCACCCAGCTGTGCGCCATAGTGCCGCTTGCCTTTGTGCCAAAATCTTTAGCTGTTTTAATATCTGATGTGCCCGCGCAACCACCGATTATTGCGGCTCTCGCGCCGTAGTAAGCGGCATCAGCGCCTTGCGCACGGCGTGCGCCAAACTCCATAACAGGACGGCCCTTTGCAGCGCGCACAATTCGATTTGCCTTGGTTGCTATAAGAGATTGATGGTTAATTGTAAGCAGCACCATCGTTTCGATAAGCATTGCTTGAACTGCCGGACCGCGAACGGTAACTATAGGCTCGTTAGGGAATATTGGCGTACCCTCGGGTACTGCCCAAACATCACACTCAAACTTAAAATTGCGCAAATAATCTATGAATTCGTCGCAAAACAAATTTAGTGATTTTAAATATTCGATATCACTATCGTCAAAATGCAGATTATTAAGATAATCTATAAGCTGCTCGATACCCGCCATAATGGCATAACCGCCCTGATCGGGCACGCGGCGGAAGAACATATCAAAGTATGTAATTGTATCGCGCATATCACTTTGCATAATGCCGTTTGCCATGGTCATTTCATAAAGGTCCATAAGCATTGTTAAATTTCGGTTGTCCATTTTCATAGCAGATAATCCTTTCTTTTACATTTTTTCGGGAGCTGAAATTTTCATCATATCAAGCACGTTTTTAATAACAATGCCTGCTGCGTAGCAAAGGTTAAGTCTTGCTTGGGTAAGCGCTTCATCGTCACCCTTAACTCGACACGCCGCATAGAACTTGTGGAACTTGGTAGCAAGCTCGTTTACATAGTGGGTAAGGCGTGCAGGGTCGTAAGATTTTGCTGACTGAATAATTTCGTCAGTAAGTGCTGAAATGTGAATAATAAGCTCACGCTCTTCGGGGGCGGTAAGAAGGCTCAGCTCGTCGGCTGTGCAGTCGCGTTTTTGTATGCCGTCTTCTTGGAGGTTGCGTAAAATGCTGCAAATACGCGCATAAGCATACTGAACATAGTAAACGGGGTTGCTGTTAGATTCGCTAACAGCCAAATCCAAATCGAAGTCAAAGTGAGAGTTTGGTTCGCGCAAATTAAAGAAAAATCTTGCAGCATCAATCGGCACCTCGTCAAGCAAGGTTACAAGGGTAATCGCCTTGCCCGAACGTTTTGAAGCCTTGATAACCTCGCCGTCGCGTACAAGACGTACCATCTGCATAAGAACAACGTCGAGTCGATCAGCATCTACACCCAGAGCGGTTAACGCCGCTTTAAGACGAGGCACATAGCCGTGGTGGTCGGCACCCAAAATGTCGATAGCCTTGTCAAATTTACGAACTTCAAGCTTGTTGTAGTGGTAGGCAATATCGGGCACTACGTAGGTAGGCACACCGTTAGCTCTTACCAGCACAAAGTCTTTATCGCAACCAAAGTCGGTAGCCTTAAACCAAAGAGCATCCTCTTGCATGTAGGTGTGACCGCTTTGCTTAAGTAGTTCTATAATACGAGCGGCTTCACCGTTGTTGTGCAAGGTGCTTTCACGGAACCAAGTATCATATTTTATGCGGTACTTGCCAAGGTCATCTTCTAGTCCTTGAATATTTTTAGGCAACGCAAATTCTACCAAAGCCTTGCGACGTGTTGCCTCATCGACAGACATATACTTGTCACCGTTGATTTCGGCAAAAGCCTTTGCGTGAGCAATAATATCTTCGCCGTGATAAGAATCCTCAGGCATTTCAACGCCGTCGGCATAAATTTGTTGATATCTTAAATCAAGAGATAAACCAAATTTGTTAATCTGGTTACCTGCGTCGTTTATATAAAATTCGCGCTCGGTGTAGTAACCTGCCGCACTCATTACAGCCGCCAAGCAGTCACCCAATGCTCCGCCGCGAGCGTTACCTATATGCATAGGGCCGGTCGGGTTTGCCGAAACAAACTCTACAAGCACACGCTTGCCTTCGCCAAAATTGCTTTTGCCGTAGTCGTCACCCTTTGCGATAACGTCAGCAACAATATTAGCATAATACTTGTCCGACAAAAAGAAATTTATAAAACCGGGGCCTGCAATTTCATATTTTTCAATAAATGTTCCGTCAAAATCTACATTTACCATTAGTTTTTCGGCAATAGCACGGGGCGCCAATTTAAATCCGCGCGCCCACACCATAGCCGCATTTACAGCATAGTCGCCGTTTTTGCGATCGGCTGGAACCTCTACCTTAAACGGAGCAAGCTCCGCCTCGCAAAGTTCACCTTTTTCTATTGCTGCTTTTGCCGCATTTATAAGTAAATTTTCGATTTGTTTTTTCGATTCACTAACTAAAACTGACATCTTTATCTTTCCTCCACTAAAATCTCGACCGTGTTTTCGCTTAAGGGTTCGAGATTTACATCTATTGTATAAACCATTTTTACCGTGCCGCCACACTCGGTGAGGCTTGACTTTACCTCTTTGCCATAAATACCAAGAGTTAAACTGCCCTGCGGTATAGCATAGAGGCAATTGTTTCGCTCGCCCTCGGTAATTATAAGGCGTGAATTTAGGTCGCCTCGCCGCTCTAAAATGACGGTGTTATTGTTTTTTACCGTAAGCTGAGTCTTGATTTTGTTGCCCTCAACCGTTTGCTCCTCGGTGTAGGTAATTATATATTCATCCTCAAAAGTTCTCAATGTTCCTTCGGTGGCAAGCTCGATAATGTCTTTGTCGTCACCAAGACCTTGAATACCTTTAATTTTTACTAAAACCTTTTTCATACCTTTTCAATATCAACCTGTTCTATCTGAAAATTCTTGTTGTAATCGCCTAATAAAATATTTACCGTGCTTTTAAATGCTTCAGTTTTATCGCTTGCGTAAAACTTATATTCAGCCGTATTTTCGCCGTTGTTAAGGCTGTCAGAGCTTTCTAGTATTTGGGCAATTGCTTTTGCAGTAGCCTCGCCCATATTTATAAGTGTTACCGAATTGCCAAGAATATTTCGTATAATGCTTGATAAAACGGGAAAATGCGTACAACCCAAAATAAGCGTGTCAACACCTGCGTCAATCATTGGTTTTAAATATCGTCGCAAGGTTTCTATTGCAACGGTATCATCGAGTGCGGTCCAGCCCTCTTCCACTATTGGAACAAGCAATGTTCCCGCAGACTCAATAACCTCAGCTTTCGGCAGCAATTCAAGTATCTGCTTTTTGTGTGCGCCGCTGTTTATTGTAGCGCTGGTTGCCAAAATCCCGATTTTTTGATTTTGTGTAGCCGCTACTGCCGCGCGAACCGAGTGTGATACCACCTCTACGAAAGGAACCGGCAGGCTTTCGGCCGTATCAGCCGCAACAGAAGATACCGTACCGCAAGCGGCAACAATCATTTTTACATCGTGAGAAAGCAAAAAGCGTTCGTCCTGAAGCGCATATTTGCGAATAGTGTCGCGGCCCTTTGTGCCGTAAGGCACGCGACCTGTATCACCAAAATAAACTATGTTCTCATTGGGCAACAGCTTCATTATTTCGCGAGCGACGGTAAGACCGCCAAGCCCCGAATCAAAAACGCCTATCGCGCGGTTATCAGCCATAAACCCGACCCCTTTCTACAAACGATATATATTCATATTATATTACCATATAATATGATTTTTATCAAGAGTTAAATGAATGCACAATGCACAAACGGACGACCAATGGTCGTCCCTACATAATATTTTTAAGTTTTTGTGTAGAGGCGAGCATGCTCGTCTAAAAGCAAGCACCCGTTATATCACTATAACGGGTGCTTAAATTTTAGTTAATTGTTCATTGTTTACGCAGTAAGATAATAACGCACAAGTGACTGCAACAACGTATCGCGGTCAATACGGCGGATAAGGTTGCGGGCGTTATTATGGGTGGTGATATATGTCGGGTCTTCCGAAAGGATATAGCCGACTATCTGGTTTATTGGATTATAGCCCTTTTCTTTCAAAGAATCGTAAACTATTGTTAAAATTCTTCTAATTTCTTGCTCGGTCTGGTCACCGATTGAAAAGGTCATGGTTTTATCGTTCATAATAAGCACCTCGCTGTTAAAATATTATTATAATTATAATATACCGCATTATGCGAAATTTCAAGAAAAATTTTAATAATAAAATATTAAGTTTGTATTAATTTCTATTATTTGCGAAGCTCTGCTCCCAATTTTTCGAGTTTTGCAATAATTTTTGTGCTTGCATCCTCTATTTGCGCATCGGTAAGAGTACCCTCTGCAGAGCGGAGCCATACGCTATATGCAACGCTCTTTTTACCTTCCGGTATTTGTGCGCCCTGATAAACGTCAAAAAGCTCTACCTTTTCAAGCAATCTGCCGCCACCGCTAACAATAGCTTTTTCCAAATCGCCAACAGGTATATCTTTATCACAAAGCATTGCAAAGTCGCGCTCAACTGCAGGGAATTTTGGAAGCGGCTTATATGTTACCTTACGCTTGTTGATGCCATAAAGAACATCGAGCTTGATTTCGGCAACGTAAACACGTGTGTCTATATCATAGTTTTTAGCAACTGCAGGATGAACCTCACCGAGAACTGCCGCCGGCATATTGTTTGCAAGAACCTCGGCTTGACGACCAGGGTGCAGATAGCTTTCATTTGAACGCTTATACTGTGTATGAGCGCCAAAAAGTGACATAAGCTCTTCTACAATACCTTTAAGGGTGAAGAAATCTTCATCCTTACCGTAAAGACCGATACAAAGTGTCGGTAGCTCGTCGGGCTGTTCAGTAACAGGCAAAGATTTTGGAATAAAGCGTTTGCTTTCTTCAAAGAATCTACCCGATTCTATCTTGCGGTTAATGTTTGTAGCCATAACCGTAAGCATACTGGTAACAAGCTGTGTACGCATAGTAGAATATTCGTCACCAAGTGGATTAATGAGCTTTATTGCGTTACGACGAGCATCATCTTCAGAGAGATTGAGTGTATCAAGCGCGCCCGACGCTATAAACGAATAGGTAGCGATTTCATAGCAACCCATACCGCAAAGCAGTGATTTCATCTTGTCGGACTTGATGCGAGCGGGAAGCTTTTTGCCACGCATTACGTCACCGCGCATAGCGGTGCCAACAATGTGGTCATAGCCGTAAATTCGCATAACCTCTTCTGCAAGGTCTGCTCTACCCTCTATATCATCACGAATTGACGGTACACGAACGGTAAGAACGCCGTCTTTTGCGGTAGTTGGCAAGCAAAGGCTATTTAAAATTTCAACCATTTTGCTTTCGGGAATATCTACGCCCAAAAGCTCAACAATGCTTTTTGAGGTAACGTTTAAAATCTTATCTTCGGGGAGGCCCTCGTTTCTATCAATCACACCATCGATAATATCGCCTGCGTCAAGGTCGCAAATAAGCTGCAACGCGCGGTCCATTGCAAAGCCTACGTTTACAATATCGACACCCTTTTCAAAACGGCCGCTTGATTCGGTACGAATACCGAGAGCTCGTCCGGTTTTTCTAACACTGTCGCGACGGAATTTAGCACATTCAAGGAATAAATCCTTGGTGTCGTCCTCAATTTCACTCTCTTTGCCACCCATAATACCCGCAAGGCAGGATGGCTTCTCGCCGTCGGCAATTACAAGCATATCGGTGGTAAGATTATAGTCTTTACCGTCAAGTGTGGTAATCTTTTCGCCCTCTGCAGCATTACGAACAATAATCTTTTTGTCAGCAAGGTCGTTATAGTTAAACGCGTGCATTGGCTGACCGGTTTCTAGCATAACGAAGTTGGTGATGTCAACTATGTTGTTTATCGGTCTCATACCCGATGCGGCAAGTGCCTTTTGCATCCAAGCAGGAGATGGCTTGATGCGAAGATTTTTAACCACTCTACCTACGTAACGTGGGCAAAGGTCGTAGTTTTGCACCTCAACATCGATATAATCTTTAATATCTTCACCTGCGGTTTTATAGTTAGGTACAGGCGGATGATAAGCGCTGCCCAGAACCACCGAAGCCTCCTTTGCAACGCCCATAAAGCAATTGCAGTCAGGGCGATTAGCGGTGATTTTAAAGTCGATAATATAATCGTCAAGGCCCAAGACCTCGCGCATATCGGTACCGGGTGCCCATTCATCTTTAAGTATGAGTATTCCGTGAATGCTTGCACCCTCATAGTCCTCTTCGGTAAGGCAAAGCTCTTCGCCCGAGCAAAGCATACCGTTTGACTCTACGCCGCGCAATTTACCCGCTTTAATGTGCATACCATTTGGTAAATCGCTGTTATCGAGTGCTGCAGGAACAAGGTCGCCCTCTTTGATATTTTGCGCGCCTGTTACTATCTGAACAAGCTTGTCTTTGCCAATATCCATCTGGCAAATTTGAAGATGGTCGCTATCTTGATGTGGTTCAAGCTTTACAATGCGAGCAGCAACAACGTTTTTAATGTTTTCGCCCTCACACTCAATGCTTTCTACCTCAAAGCCTGCCATAACCATACGGTCACAAAGTTCCTCTACGGGAACGTTTATATCTACGTAATATTTTAATGCTTTTAGTGAAATTTTCATAACCTAACGTCCCCTTTCTTAAAACTGGTCAAGGAATCGCTTGTCGTTTTCGAACAACAAACGTATATCACTAATCTTATAGCGTGTGGTAGTAAGTCGGTCAAGACCTATACCAAATGCAAAGCCGCTGTATTCCTCCGGATCAATACCGCAAGAACGAAGCACGTTTGGATGCACCATACCTGCACCCAAAATTTCTATCCAGCCTGCGCCCTTACACACGCGACAGCCTTTACCGCCACACTCTGAGCAGGAAACGTCAACCTCTACTGACGGTTCTGTAAATGGGAAGAATGACGGACGGAACTTAACCTTGGTGTCAGGTCCGTAAATTTCATGGGCAAACTGCTCGAGCACGCCCTTTAGGTCGCACATTGTAACGCCCTTATCAACAACAAGACCTTCTATTTGGTGGAATACGGGTGAATGTGTTGCGTCTACCTCGTCAGCACGGAACACACGGCCCGGGCAAATTACACGAATTGGCGGCTTGCGTGTTTCCATAGTACGAATTTGAGCGGCTGAAGTCTGTGTGCGAAGCAAAATGTTTTCTGCCAAGTAGAACGTATCTTGCATATCACGTGCAGGGTGATCGGCAGGAACGTTAAGACACTCAAAATTGTAGTGGTCGGTCTCAACCTCCGGGCCATCAACCACGTCGAAGCCCATAGACTGAAAAATGTCTATCATATCGTTAAGCACCGTATTAAGCGGATGTAATTTACCTGTCTTATCGGTTTTTGCCGGCATTGTAATGTCGATGGTTTCCTCTTTAAGTTTAAGTTCTTCTGCGGCGGCCTGCATCTCGGTTACCTTTACACCAAGTGCTGCTTCAACCTCTGCTTTTGCTGTGTTTACAAGCTGACCCATAATTGGGCGCTCCTCGGGTGAGAGGCCACCCATCATCTTTAAAATGGCGGTAAGCTCACCTTTTTTGCCAAGGTATTTTACCCTGATGTTTTCGCAGTCGGCGCTGTTTTCGGCAGCCGCAATGGCTTCGAGCGCCGCAGTCTTGATTTGTTCAAGCTGTTGTTTCATAATCTATCTCCTTGAAATTTATTAGCATTTATATCCGTGCCGTATGGCACACGTTACCTATTCACTATTACCTCTTACCTATTACTTTTTTGTTTTCCCTTGGAAAACAAAAAGACTCCGTCCATAAAACAGGACGAAGTCTGTAAAAACATAACTCCGCGGTACCACCCGCATTTTCGCTCAAAGAGCAAACACTCTCTTCGGTCTATAACGGAACCGATTACCCGTTGCCACCTACTGCATTTTTCAGCGGCACTGCTCAAAAGGGAACTTCGCGTTGCGGTAAAATAGGCGGCTTACAGCCTGAGGCCACCCTCTCTTAAAGTTACGTACAACGTTACTTTTCTTTATCATCGCATTTGTATTCAAATTAGTATTAGTATTATATCATAGTTTCAAAAAATTGCAAGTATTTATTTTACACGGTTATACGTTTGCCATTCCACACAATTTCTATTGTAATATCGTCGGCACCTGTTACCGTTACAACAGGTGTTTCGTCTACAGAATTGCGCTTTTCACAAATAATGTCAATAAGTTTATCGCCCAAAGGATAATTTTTAACACCGTGTTTTTCAAGTCGGTTTACATACCACACTATTTTTTTGTTCTGTGCGTCGGGTCGTATGCCAAAAACATATTCAAACATTATGTTTATAGGCGCAAGACCCGTCCAACCAACAAATTCACCTTGTGAATGACTGCCGCGCTCGATATACTCGGGTGCGTAATTTTCGTAAATTGTGCCGTCTTTTACAAACACCTTTACAACGTTTTCAAGGTAGTTACAAGCGATATCATAGGCTAAATCGTTATAACCGTATTTATCAAGCGCTTTAAGCACCATATAGTTTGTGGGCGCCCATACCGAACCTCTCCAATAGTCCCCTCTTTCTTGATACTCGGGGTGGTCGGCCGACAGCGTCGGTATTCTGAAAGGACGTTTAAACTCGTTTTCGTTATCAAGATGAGCAACAAATCGTTTTGCGCGGTCATCTGACACAAGACCTGCCATCATTGTCCAGTACGCGCCAATGGTTTTAGTATCGGTAAGAGTACCGTCTCGTCGCATATCATAATAAAACGCTGTTTTTTCATCCCACATTTGATTGTTTATGATTTTTTCAAGAAGCTCGCGCTCTTCTTCAAGCCATTTTACTTCTTCACTGCGGCCTATAATATCGGCAATTTTTATAAGTATTTCGCAGCTTAAATACTGTTGTGCGCAGGCGTCAAGCCATGTCATAAATCCGTGTGAAAGTAACGGACTATACTGCTTATCTACTCTTGGTTGATTGTCCATACCGCAGGCAAGCCCTGTAGTCCAATAACCGCCGCTTTGCCAAGTGCGGTTAAGCTGCAACCACTTGTGATACGCCATAAGCGGTGCAAAAACCTTGCGCAGTCTATTGGTGTCCCCCGTTATGCAATAATATTCCCACTCGGCCCAAGGCAAAATATTTGGGCCTGTTGAAGCGGGGTCATCCTTGGCATATCGCTGACCAAAATGCTTTTGGAATAACTGACGGCCTATATAGCCGTCTTTATGCTGATGAGAGTAAAAATTATCAAGTGTTTTTTGAAAATTGAATATATGCCCTGCGTATTTTCCAAACATTACTATAAACGATGAATCCCACATAAACGAAAAAGTAAAAAACGCGCAGTCTATATAGTCTGAAACAAAGCGTGATTTTTCGTTTGCGTTGCGCAGATTACCAAATGCAATTTCCCACGTGCGATTATAGCAGTTTATTGTATCATCGTGACCTTCCCATATAGGTTGCGGTAATTTATCCTTGATATCGTCATATTTTGGCAAAACACCTGCCTTGGCATTTTGTGTCAAAAAAACATTTTCATCTACGTAGCGTTGTTCAAAAACATACGGTTCGCGGTCTATAGGAAAAACAAACATTTCATTTGGATTAAACGACATAAAAAGTCCTCCTTGCGTGGTTTGGTTAACAAATTTTATTTAAACATAATTTCGTTAATGATGCTTTGTAAATATTCTTGTCTGCCGCTTGCAGGAAGTGTCGGCGCACCCATATTTTCGGCATAAGCCGCAAGCTCCTCTAACGAGGTATTGCCGTCAATAATTTTTTTGCCAATACCGCCGCGAAAAGACGAATATCTTTCGGTTATAAAGTTATCTACTCTGCCGTCTTCAATAATCTCGGCCGCCTTAATAAGACCTAGCGCAAAGGTATCCATACCTAAAATATAAGCGTAGAACATATCTTCTACAGTGTAGCTTGGACGACGTGTTTTTGAGTCGAAGTTAAATCCGCCTGTAAGGCCACCCGCCTTTAGCACCTCGTACATACACATCGTTGCCTCGTAAACGTTTGCAGGAAATTCATCAGTATCCCAACCTAGCAGTAGATCGCCCTGATTCGCATCAATAGAGCCAAGCATACCATTTATTGCCGAAACACGAAGCTCGTGTTGAAATGTGTGACCTGCAAGGGTAGCATGATTTGCCTCTATATTCATTTTAAAGTCTTTGTCAAGACTGTACTGACGCAAAAATCCAATTGCCGTAGCGGCGTCAAAATCGTATTGGTGCTTCATTGGTTCCTTTGGCTTTGGCTCTATATAAAAATCGCCCATAAAACCTATTGATCGGCCATATTCTACCGCCATGTGCATAAGGCGAGCAATATTTTCTTGCTCAAACTTTACGTCGGTGTTAAGCAGTGTTTCATAGCCCTCTCTACCGCCCCAGAACACGTAACCTTTACCGCTAAGCTTTACTGTAAGATCTAGCGCTTTTTTAACCTGAGCCGCCGCAAAACAATAAACGTCGGCCGAGTTTGTACTGCCTGCTCCATTCATAAAGCGTGGATTTGAAAACATATTTGCCGTTCCCCACAAGCATTTTATACCCGTAGCATTCATTTTATCAAGTATATAATCGGTAATTTCATCAAGACGACGATTCGTTTCTTTTATATCATCGGCTTCGGGAACCAAGTCAACATCGTGAAAACAAAAATACTCTACGCCAAGCTTTTGCATAAATTCAAAGCCTGCGTCAACCTTTGCTTTTGCATGAGCCATTGTGCCCTTTTCATTATCAAAAGATTTATCGGCAGTATCACGGCCAAACATATCGGTGCCTGCCGCGCAAAGATTGTGCCACCAAGCCATTGCAAAGGGTAGGTGCTCACGCATTGGTTTGCCAAGTATTACGCGATTAGCGTCATAGTATTTAAACGCTAAGGGATTTGTACTGTTTTTTCCTTCGTACTCAATTTTAGGAATATTTTTAAAATTTTCACCCATGTTTTTGTCCTCACTTGATTTTTTTGAACAGTTCTTTAACTGACGGATATATTTCTTTAAATTTTAAATACTGCTTTTCATAACGGTCGGCAATTTCTTTTTTGGGACTTATTGTTGCCTTTATTTTTACAAGTTTTTCCGAGCACTCCACTACCGAACTATAGTTCCCATCACCAACCATCGCAAGCATTGCCGCTCCGTAGCCCGGACCTTGCTCGGTTTCGGGTATATCTATCTTAATGTTTAACACGTTGCAAATAATCTTTTGCCACAACTCGGATTTTGCTCCACCACCACAAAGTGTGCTCCGCTCTATTTTTATGCCAGAAGCTTTTGCGATTTCTAAATTATCTCTTATAGCAAAGGCTACGCCCTCAAGCACAGCTTGAATCATATCGGCTCTGGTGGTGTCAATTCGCATACCAATAAAGGTACCTCGCGCATCGGTATCGTTTATAGGACTGCGTTCACCCATAAGATACGGCAAAAAGAAAACGTCATTTTTGCCGAGCATATCATCACTTACACTTGATTGCTCGTCGGTATAATCATCCGTTTTTAAAATACTTTCACAAAACCATTTATTGCACGACGCCGCCGATAAAATGCACCCCATTAAGTGATAAGTACCGCTTGCGTGACAAAAAGAATGCAATGCGTTATATTTATCTACCGAGAAATTATCGTTTGCAATAAAAATTGTCCCCGATGTACCAAGCGATATATTGCACGTGCCGGTGGCGATGGTTTTTGTACCTATTGCCGCAGCGGCGTTATCTCCGGCGCCTGCTACAACAATTGTATTGGGGTTTAATCCTAACAACCCTGCCACTGCAGGTAATAGTGTACCTACAGGCTCATAGCTTTCAAAAAGCTTAGGCATTTGTGCGATGTTCACACCGCAAATTTTTAGCATTTCCTTTGACCAACATTTATTTTTTACGTCAAGCAACAACATACCCGACGCGTCGGAATAATCGCAACAATGAACACCCGTTAACCTATAATTTATATAATCCTTGGGTAACATTATTTTATTAATTTTTATAAAATTTTGCGGCTCGTTTTCTTTCATCCACAAAATTTTGGGCGAGGTAAAACCCGCAAAAGCGATATTTGCCGTAAAAGACGATAGTGTTTCCTTGCCAACGACAGTATTAAGATAGTCGGTTTGCTTATCGGTACGACCATCATTCCACAAAATAGCAGGGCGTATAACTGCGTTTTCTTGGTCTAACGTCACTAGCCCATGCATTTGTCCGCCAACGCCGATTGCGCGTATATCATTAGGATTTACTTCTATTGTTAGCTCTTTTATGCCGCGCACAAAAGCGTTCCACCAATCCTCAGGGTCTTGCTCGCTCCAACCGGGATTTGGGTAGTTTATAGCATAACCTTGCGATACGGTCTTAATTATTTTGCCGTCAACATTTACAAGTAATAGCTTTAAAGCAGATGTGCCTAGGTCTGTGCCAATATAATATTTCAAGCAATCACTCCCTTTATTTCAAGTATATCGCATTATATTTGACTTTTCTTGCAATTTTATGTATAATTTATAGACATAATTTGACTTTTTAGAGGTGTTATATGTTTTATGAATACAATCATTTAGGATCACCCGACTATTTAAAAATTGAAAAAAACAATAACTTTAGTTTTCCGTCACACCTTCATCAATGCTTTGAAATAATAATTATTCTTTCGGGTGAAATGGAAATAACCATAGACGGCAAAAAACACACCCTCAAAAAAGGTGAGGCATCGTTAATATTTCCTAATCAAATTCACGAATTAAAATCACAAAAAAGCGAACACGTCTTGTGCATTTTCTCTCCTCGATTAGTGCAAGCGTACGCAACAAAAATAACCGATAAAATTCCTACAAACAACAAATTTTGTCCCGACGAGTTTTTAATTGGAGAAATTAAAAAGCTTGATGCTGCTTCACCGGCTCTAAAAAAAGGCATTTTGTATTCTTTGTGCGGAAGGTTTGATGAATGCGCCGAATACACCACAAAAAAAACCGACCAAAAAAATTTGATTCATAAAATATTTTCCTTTGTTGAAAACAACTTTAGCGGTGACTGCTCACTTGTAAAGCTTTCGCAAATCACTACCTATGACTACTCGTACCTTTCACGCTATTTTAAGAAAAACATTGGTATTTCGTTTAATTCCTATGTTACACATTACAGACTAAGTCACGCGTGTTATTTGCTTGAAAACACAACGCAATCTATTGCAGAGTGCGCCTTTGAAAGCGGCTTTAGTTCTCTGCGCAGTTTTAATCGCGCTTTTAAAGAAAATATTAAAATATCACCAAAGCAATACAGAAAAAATATTTCTTTATAAAAGACAAAAAAGCAAGGGTTTACCTTGCTTTTTTATTATAAATTATTCACATAGCGCGTTTGAAATAGCGGCTAGTTGCTCCATTGTAAGTGTTTCTCCGCGTACTGTTTCGCTAACGCCTGCCTCGCCTAAAGCCGCTCTAAAATCGTCTTTGCTAATGCCCATAGTGTTACAAACTGTATTAAGTAGTATTTTTCTGCGTTGAGCAAAGCACGCTTTTACAAGACGGAAAAATTGCTTTTCGTCGGTTACGTCAACAGGTGAGTTTTCACGTAATGTGAGTTCTATTACCGCCGAGTCAACATTTGGTGGCGGTAAAAAGGAAGTTCTTGGAACACCGAAAAGCATTTTTGCGGTAGCATAATAATTTACTGCAACCGTAACGGCGCCCGCCGCACGCGAGCCAACCGCGGCACAAAGGCGGTCAGCCGCCTCTTTTTGCACCATAACGGCAATTTTATTTATAGGCAAGCGACTTTCAAGCAAGGTCATAATAACGGGTGAGGTAATATAATATGGCAAATTTGCGCATATATTAATTGTGTCGCAGTCGGCAAACTCCTCTGCTAAAACGGTATGCAAATCCACCTTTAAAATATCGTTCCATATTATTTTTACGTTGCCACAGTCGGCAAGCGTTTGCTGGAGTACGGGTTTAAGACGGGTATCAAGCTCGACCGACACAACCTTTTTACAAGCACGTGATAGCTGCGCTGTAAGCACACCTGCACCGGGGCCTATTTCTAATACACCGACATTTTCGCCCGACACGGCAGCCGCCATTCGTGGACAAACGGTATCGTCTATTAAAAAGTTTTGTCCCAAGGATTTTTTAAACGAAAACCCCTGTGACTCTAAAACGCTTTTTAAATCTCTTTTGTTAGAAATTTTCATATTTTTCACCAACCAAATACATTATATATAACAAATACTCTCCTTTCAAGAAATTTTTAGGTGACAAAGGCAAAATTTTATGATACAATATAAAAAATATTATTTTTTGGAAGTGTTTATTTAAAATGGATAACAGATATTTAGAGAATGTAATCGCCGAGATGAAACCTTTTTTTGATGAAAACGGTTTTAAATTGACAGACGGTGTTTATAAAAACGATAAAAAAGTGGCTGCTGTTGAATATAACGAAGAGCGCCAAATGTATGTTTTGAAAACAGCCGACATTACCGAGGACGGCAGTTTTGAACTCGCCGAAGTGAGCGCATGGCTTTTTGACGACAGCCAAAACGCAAAGGATGCCGAGGCTGTTGGCATTGACTTTACCTCTACCCTTAAAGCAGAGATGGGCATTAAGCACACCCGCTCGGCAGCGGTCGCTAACGCCATTGACCTGCCTACCGTTTCAAAGGACGGCACATACAACATAACCGCATTCACAAAAAAGGTGCTTGACGTGTTCCCCGCGCTCAAAGACGAATATAAGGCTCATGTAGCGGTTTACGGCAATTTCTTATACCTTAATTTCTTTGGTGAAAAATTGGTTCCACAAATAAAAGCGGTGTTGCTTGAGAATAATAAGAAAAGCGTTAAAAAGCTTTTTGACGTTTTGCAAAACGGATATTTGCAGGGCGACCGCGACACAGTAAATACCATTGTAGCAGTTGTTGCTGCCGCTTGTGTAAATGATGAGGCCGTAAAGGCAAATGCGGTTGCGGCTTTGGGCGAAAACAAGCACTTTGTTGATTCGCTTACACAGTTTATACCCGTTGTATCGTCTAACAAAAAGCTGTCTGCAGCTTTGTTAAAATAAAAAATTAAAGGTGGTTATTTTATGCCCTGGCTTATCGCTTTAGTAGTAATTTTTTTGGTAATTATTATACCTAACGTTCGCATTGTGCCCCAAGCAACACAGTATGTTATCGAGCTTTTAGGTAAATACAAATGCACTTGGGATGCAGGAATTCACGTTAAAATTCCTTTTCTTGAAAGAATTGCTAACAAAATCACACTAAAAGAACAGGTTATGGACTCACCTCCACAGCCCGTTATCACAAAAGATAATGTTACTATGCAGATTGATACTGTTGTGTTCTTCCGCATATTTGATGCAAAGCTTTATACCTATGGCGTTGTAAACCCTATCCGTGCGCTTGAGAATTTGACCGCTACCACACTGCGTAACATTGTTGGTGAAATGGAGCTTGACGGTACGCTTACATCACGCGATATCATCAACACCAAAATGGCAGAGATTCTTGACGAAGCCACTGACCAGTGGGGTATGAAGGTAAGCCGCGTTGAGCTTAAAAACATTATTCCGCCAGCCGAAATTCAAAACGCGATGGAAAAACAGATGAAGGCCGAACGCGACCGCCGTGAAACTCTCTTGCAGGCTGAAGGTCACAAGGCTGCAGCCATTACACGTGCCGAGGGTGACAAGCAGGCTATGATTTTGGCAGCCGAGGGTGAACGCGACGCGCGAATTGCTCGCGCTGAGGGTGAGGCAAAGGCTATCTTCCTTTCTAAAAAGGCCGAGGCCGACGGTCTTGCAGCGCTAAAAGAAGCAGGCGTTGACGCCGCCGTGCTTGAGCTTAAAAAATATGAGGCTCTCGTTAATATGTCAAACGGCACTGCCGCTAAGCTTATTATTCCTACCGATGCGGTAAACGCTGTCACAAACAATGCAATATTTAGTGAAACAACTGGTTTAGGTGATACAACCAAAGAAACGCCAAAGCCAAAAAAAGCACCAAAAAAAGACGAATGCTGTGACTAATTAAAAATTTCAAAACCCTGCTGAAATTCAGCAGGGTTTTCGTTTTGTTGAGTATTAATATGCCTTGCCCCAATAGAGCATTTTGTCGGCCTTTTTACCACAGCAAACACATGTGTCGCCAATATGTTCTTGCTCAAAAGGAATACAGCGTGATGTAACTCCTGCAACCTCTTTAAGCTTATCTTCGCATTCGCGGTCACCGCACCACATAGCACGAATAAAGCCGGGCTTTGTGTCGGCAATTTCCTTCATTTCGTCAAGATTTTTAGCGTCGTATGTCATTGTTTCGCGACGCTGGAGTGCCTTGTTATAAAGCGCATCGTGATACTCTGTCAAAAGCTCGGGTATGCGGGTAGTGAGCTCGTCAAGATTTACAAAAATCTTTTCACGGTTATCACGGCGAACAACAACACACTGGTTGTTTTCAATATCGCGAGGACCGATTTCAAGACGAAGCGGCACGCCCTTCATTTCGTATTCGGCAAACTTCCAACCGGGAGTTTGGTCAGAGTTATCAAGCTTTACTCGGCAAACCATTTTAAGTGTGTCGCAAATTTCGGTTGCCTTTTCTACAACGCCCTCTTTGTGCGAAGCAATGGGCACAATTACAACCTGAATAGGAGCAATCGCAGGTGGTAACACAAGACCATTATCATCACCGTGTGTCATAATAACCGCGCCGATTAGACGTGTGGTTGTGCCCCAAGAGGTCTGATGCGGATGAACAAGTTTATTATCTTTATCGGTATATTGAACCTCAAACGCACGTGAAAAACCGTCGCCAAAGTAGTGTGATGTACCGCTTTGAAGAGCCTTACCGTCGTGCATGAGTGCTTCGATGGTGTAGGTTGCTTCTGCGCCTGCAAATTTTTCTTTATCGGTTTTTTGACCCTTTACAACAGGCATAGCAAGAGCCTCTTGTGCAAATCTGGCATAAACATTTAGCATTTGCTCAGTCTCTTGTCTTGCTTCCTCTGCGGTTGCGTGAAGGGTGTGACCCTCTTGCCACAAGAATTCGCGAGAACGCAAAAACGGACGGGTGGTCTTTTCCCAACGAACTACACTACACCACTGATTGTAAAGCTTTGGCAGGTCGCGATATGAGTGTACAATATTTTTAAAATGGTCACAGAAAAGCGTCTCACTGGTGGGGCGCACACAAAGACGTTCTTCAAGCTCCTCTGCGCCGCCGTGTGTTACCCAAGCAACCTCGGGCGCAAAGCCTTCAACATGGTCCTTTTCCTTTTGTAAAAGACTTTCGGGTATAAACATCGGCATATACACGTTTTCGTGGCCGAGTTCTTTAAACATACCGTCCATAATATGCTGAATATTTTCCCATATAGCGTAACCGTAGGGGCGGATAATCATACAACCCTTTACGCTTGAATAATCAATAAGGTCTGCCTTTTTGCAGATGTCTGTGTACCACTGAGCAAAATCGACGTCCATTGCCGTTATCTGCTCAACCATTTTCTTGTCGTTTGCCATGTTTCTCCTTTTTGCTAAACTCGTAAGCATCAAAAAATCTTTTTTTACAGTTAATTATATAACAAAAACGCCAAAATGTCAAGGGGAGAAGCGTTTTTTGCATCTATTTATATGATAGATACTATCATCGTTACTTTACCTTTATTATCAAAAAACAGAAAACAAGCCGACTTATCTTATGACAAGTCGGCTTACTTATTCATTTTTTGTATTGGATTTTGCTTAAAAATTCACCGTTTTTAGTGTACTGAGCAATCGCGATATC
>JAZUOS010000005.1:0-39219 GCA_045604765.1 Acutalibacteraceae bacterium
CGACTTACTTCACACCTCGATTTTTGGTGTGGGCACAATAAAGGTTACCGACTGCAACGGTGCTACGGTAGGTTCAATTTTAGGTCTTGCTTTTGGTATAGACTGCATTGACGAGGTTTGGACAAAACCGATCAACAACAAACTTCACACCTCGATTTTTGGTGTGGGCACAATAAAGGTTACCGACGCAGTAGATACTACTATGAAGCATATAGAGTTGTAGATTTATGAAAATTTATAATTTAGGTTCACTTAATATTGACTATGTTTACTCGGTTGAACATTTTGTTACCGCAGGTGAAACATTGGCTTCAAGCAATATGCAAATTTTTTCGGGCGGTAAGGGGCTTAATCAATCTATCGCACTCTCCCGTGCGGGAAGCAATGTTATTCACGGTGCCATATTAGGCAGTGACGGTGAATTTTTAAAACAAATTATGTTTGAGAGCGGTGTTGATATATCACGCATCAAGTCTGTGAAAAATCCCAGCGGTCACGCTATTATTCAGGTTGATAAAAGCGGACAAAATAGCATTTTACTGTATGGCGGCACCAATAGAGAGATTGACAGGGAATATATTGAGCTGTTTCTTTCAGACGCTGATGAAAACAATATATTGGTACTTCAAAATGAAATAAGTAATTTGTCGGTTGCATTTGAAATCGCGATAGAGCATAAAATGCAGATTGCATTTAATCCATCGCCTTTTGATGAAACAATACATAAATTGCCGTTACAACACGTAAAGTGGTGGTTTTGTAACGAAACCGAGGGTGGAGCGCTTTTTGGTAGCAGTAATCCCGATAAAATGGCTGAAAGCTTTATACAAAAATATCCTGATAGCAATCTGATACTTACTTTAGGCGAAAACGGCTGCATTTTTAAAAATTCCAATAAATTTATTCGTCAGCCAATATATGAAACCGAGGTTATAGATACTACAGCTGCAGGTGATACGTTTACAGGCTATTTTATAAGCGCTATATCGCAAGGCAAAGATATTGAATATGCGCTAAAGCTTGCTTCGAAAGCATCGTCTGTTACTGTATCTCGCAAGGGCGCATCCCCCTCAATACCGTATATAAACGAATTGACAATAGATAATTAGAGTTTTGGGCTATTGCACTCTGCAATGGCCCAATTTAATTTGTATAACACTTGAAAAATAAATGATTATTTAATATAATAAAAATGGATAGGATAATTTGAACGGTGGGTGACAAACAATGGGTAGAATTATAGCACGTATTGCCGACTTTATTCGTGAAACCGACAAGCTTACGGTAATACTTTGCGTATTTGCAACAAGCTATGGTTGTTTGGCGGTTTATTCGGCTACAAGATATCTTGATACTCTGCGTCCGCTTTTGGTGCAGATAATAGGTTTGGTTGTGGGGCTTGTGGCTGCGATAGTTATATCGGGTATAGATTTTGACAAATATTCAAAATTTTGGTATTTGTTTGTGCTGCTTGGCGTAATACCCGTAATACTTACATTCTTTATCGGTTGGGCGCCCGAGGGCACCGACGATAAGGCTTGGCTTAATTTAGGCTTTACCACATTTCAGCCGTCAGAGCTTTTAAAAATATGCTTTATTATTACCTTTGCTACCCATTTAAGTAAGGTTAAACTCACCATAAATAAATTGAAGACCTTAATTCCTGTGTGTTTGCACGGCGCATTCCCTGTGCTGCTTATACATTTTCAGGGTGACGACGGAACGGCACTTGTTTTTGCCGTTATGGTGCTTTGTATGATGTGGGCGGCGGGCGTTTCTTGGAAATATTTTGTATTGGCTTTTACACTGCTTATAGCCGCATCGCCTCTTATTTATTTTGTAATAATGGATGATATGCAGCGAACACGAATTATTAATATGTTTGATGTTGAATCAGATATTATGGGCGCTACCTATCAGCCCTACCGCGGTCGTATGGCGCTTGCCAATGGTGGTTTTAGCGGACAAGGTCTGTTTAACGGCAGCCTTACTCAAATAGGTGGCGTGCCCGAGGGGCAAAACGACTTTATTTTTGTAAGCATAGGTGAAGAGTTAGGCTTTTTGGGCTGTATGGTGGTTTTATTGGCACTTGCGGCAATAGCTTTTCGAGCTGTTAATATTGCGCGAAACTGTAATAGACAAAACGGCAAAATAATGTGCGTTGGCTTTTTTGGTATGATGCTTGCGCAAATTATAATGAATGTTGGTATGTGCATAGCGGTATTGCCTGTTATCGGCGTAACGCTACCGTTCTTTAGCGCAGGCGGTACATCACTTATTTGTATGTACTTGGGCGTTGGTTTGGTACTTAGTGTCTATAAACATCGAAATACAAGAACTTTATATCTTAGAGACAAGGGGTAAAGTTATGAGAATTTATGAAAATCCGTTTAAAACAAGTGAAAACCGTTGCACGCCGCGTAGTTACTATATACCAAGCGGTGTGTCGGAATATAAATTACTTAACGGTGTTTGGAATTTTAAATATTTTGAACGCGAATTTGATGTGCCCGAAAAAATAGATAATTGGGACACTATACCCGTGCCATCATGCTGGCAGACTGAGGGGTACGATATAGTAAACTACTCAAATCAAGAATACCCATATCCCGTGGATATGCCTTACGTGCCCGATGATAACCCTTGCGGCGTTTATAATCGCGAGTTTATTATCGAAAAGCTTTGGGGCAGGGTGTATTTTGTGCTTGAGGGTGTGTCCTCTTGCGCGTTTCTTTACATAAACGGCCAGTATGTAGGTTTTACCGAGGGCAGTCACCTGCAGGCCGAATTTGATATTACCGAGTTTGTTGCCGAAGGCTTAAACGATATTACCGTTAAGGTGCTTAAATGGTGCTGCGGCAGTTATCTTGAAGACCAAGACTTTTTCAGAATGAACGGCATTTTCCGCGACTGCTATATATTACAGCGCCCATTTGACCACATAACCGATATTGATATTAGGTCTTTCGACGGTAAAATTACTGTTAATTGCGGCAAAGAAGCAAGCGTTTCGCTTTATGATACAAACGGCAATTTTGTTAGCACGCAAAGTGGAGAAGTGGTTGAATTCAGCGTTGACAATCCTGTTTTTTGGAATGCTGAAAAGCCGCGTCTTTATACCGTAAAAATCACGCGCGACGGCGAAGAAATTACTCAAAAGACAGCCTTTAGAACAATTGAGATTTCAAAAGACCGCGAGCTGCTTATAAACGGTGTGCCCGTAAAGCTTTACGGTGTAAACCATCACGATACAAGCGCTACTGGCGGTTGGTATCAGACCGATGAGGAACTATTGACCGATATTAAGCTTATGAAAAAACTTAATATTAACTGCGTTCGCACCTCTCACTATCCACCACCGCCACGCTTTGTAGAGCTTTGTGACGAGTACGGTCTTTACGTAATACTTGAATGTGATATTGAAACCCACGGCTTTATTTGCAGATATGGTTCACAGCCTTATAACTATACCGAGCCTGCAGGCAACTGGCCGGGTACACATCCCGATTGGAAAGACGAACATCTTGACCGCATGGTGCGCACCGTGCAGCGCGACAAAAACCATATAAGTATTATAATGTGGTCTTTGGGCAACGAATCAGGTCATGGTGATAACTTTGTCGCTATGGCTGATTATGTTAAATCTTTAGGTGACGGTCGACTTTGTCATTGGGAGTGCTCTTGTCGAGAAGGTTTCCCCGGTGTGTCACAGATATATTCGCGTATGTATTCATCATTTGACGATTTAGAGGGCTTTGTTGCGGACCCCGAAATCACCGAGCCAATATTCCTTTGTGAATATGCTCACGCTATGGGTAACGGACCTGGTGATGTTTACTATTACACCGAGCTGTTTGATAAGCATAAATCACTTATTGGCGGTTGTGTTTGGGAATGGGCAGACCACACCGTGCTTAAAGACGGTGTTGCGTGCTACGGCGGCGATTTTGAGGGCGAGCTTGTTCACTTTGGCGAATTTTGCTGTGACGGTGTGGTATTTTATGACCGCACACTAAAGGCAGGCTCACTTGAGGTTAAAGCGGCTTATCAGCCAATTGTAACAAGCTTTGAAAACGGCGTGTTAAAGATAAGAAACCGCTATAGCTTTACAAATCTTAATGAATTTAAGTTTGTATATTCTATTACTGCCGACGGTAAAAAGTCAAGTGAAAATACCGTTGTTTTAGATTTGCAACCGCTTGGCGAAACAATCTTAAATGTTGATATACCCGAGCTTTACTGCGAGCTTGGCGCGTATCTTAACTGCCAGCTTGTAAAGGGTGATGAGGTTGTTGCTCATACCCAACACGAACTGCCGTTTGAAGCAGTAAAAGAAGAAAAATTACCTTTGGCACAGGTAAAAGAAGCGGGTAATGACTATATTATTGAGGGCGAAAACTTCCGTTATGTTTTCTCGCGCTTTTACGGTAATTTTACCGATATTATTATCGACGGTGAAAAACAAATTTGCGATGCAATAAAGCTTACCCCTTGGCGCGCTCCTACCGATAATGACCGTAAGGAAAAGGCGCATTGGGGCAGCACATGGGTAGGCGAATGTTATCATACTCGATTTGGTAAGGTTTATGAGTGTACTTGCACCGATAATATAATTACTGTGAAAGGTTCGGTTGCTGGCGTTAGCCGCATGCCTTGGATTAGATATACACTCACTGTCAGCGTTGATATTTTGGGTAAAATCAATGTATCACTTGACGGTGACATTCGTGAAAATGCTTATTGGCTGCCACGATTGGGATTTGAAATTTGCCTGCCACAAGAAAACGCCAACTTTAAATATTTTGCAAATGGTCCATATGAGAGTTATTGTGATATGTGCCACGCAGGATATGTTGGTATGTTTGAAAGTGCCGCAGATTACGAATATGTAAACTATATTCGTCCACAAGAGCACGGTAATCATACAGCCGCTAAAATGTTGACAGTTGGTAAAATGTGCTTTGAAAGCGACAGCTTTGAATGTAATGTAAGCTCTTACAGCACCGATGCACTGACAAAAGCTGCGCACACAAACGAGCTTATAAAAGACGGCAAAACACACCTGCGTATCGACTACAAGGTGTCGGGTCTTGGCTCAAATTCTTGCGGCCCCCAGCTTGCAGAAGAATATAGAGTTAACGAAAAGAAAATTAAATTTAACTTTACAATTAAACCTGTATAAAGCCAAAAACCGCCAGTGGCGGTTTTTGCTTTATGTTTATAAATTTTACTTTATTTTATAGCATAAATATGTTAAAATGAATTTAGAATAGTAAAAGGAGTGTGTTTGATATGAAAATAACGTTTTTAGGCGCGACGCACGAGGTTACAGGCTCTTGCACATTGATTGAGGCTTGCGGCAAAAATATACTTATCGACTGCGGTATGGAGCAGGGCGCAGATATTTATGAAAACTGTGAAATTCCTGTAACGCCTTGCGATATTGATGCTGTGTGCTTAACACACGCGCATATCGACCACTCGGGCAAAATTCCTGCGCTTGTAGCGCAAGGCTTTAAGGGTGATATATATTCTACTTTAGCTACACGAAAACTGTGTAATATCATGCTTCGCGATTCGGCTCATATACAAGAGTTTGAAGCAGAATGGCGCAACCGCAAGGCAAAGCGTGCAGGCGGGGAGGAATATGTACCGCTTTATACTTTGGCCGACGCCGAAAATGCGTTAAAGCTTTTTAAACATTACGACTATAACAAGCCTACCGAGATTTTCGACGATATAAGAATCACGTTTATAGATGCAGGTCATTTGCTTGGCTCTGCAAGTATATTATTTGAAATTACCGAGGGCGATAAAACCGAGCGAATAATTTTTTCGGGTGACCTTGGTAATACTAACCGTCCGCTTATAAACGATCCATCTATTCCGCCTGTTGCCGATTATGTGGTAGTTGAGTCAACCTACGGCGATCGCACACATGGCGCGCGCCCCGATTATACGGCTCAGCTTACCGAGATTTTGCAAGAAACCTTTGATCGCGGCGGTAATGTTGTAATTCCGTCTTTTGCCGTTGGCAGAACACAAGAGATGCTCTATCTTATCCGTAATATAAAAGAGCAAGGGCTTATCAAAAATCATGCAAACTTTGCTGTATATGTTGACAGTCCTTTGGCGGTTGAGGCGACTAATATCTATTCATCGGGTCTTACCGATTATTACGATACCGAAACACTTGACCTACTTGAGCAGGGCATAGACCCCATACGCTTTAATGGGCTTAAACTGTCGGTTACATCCGATGACTCTAAAATGATAAATTTTGACGAAAGCCCAAAGGTTATTTTATCGGCTTCTGGTATGTGCGAAGCAGGACGAATCCGACACCATTTAAAGCACAATCTTTGGCGCGCTGACAGCACAATATTGTTTGTAGGTTATCAGTCAGAGGGCACTGTTGGTCGCAAACTTGTAGATGGCGAAACCACCGTCAAGCTTTTTGGCGAAGAGATAAATGTGCGTGCGCGAATTGCAACACTTGCGGGTATAAGCGGCCACGCCGATAAAGATATGCTGCTCGGTTGGCTCTCAAACATAAAAAATAGTCTAAAAACCGTTTTCGTAAACCACGGTGACGACAGCGTTTGCGACAACTTTGCAAAAGAGATTGAATCTACACTCGGCGTAAATGCGATAGCGCCATTCAGCGGAGATAAATATGACCTTGTAACAGGTGAGTGCTTAGAAAAAGGTAGAATTGTTCGAATCGAAAAGAAGAGCGAGGGCAGGCACCGTGCCGACACAGTATTTGCACGTCTTTATGCCGCAGGTCAGCGATTGCTTTCGGTTATCAATAAAAATAAAGAAAGCTCAAATAAAGAGATAGCAAAGTTTGCCGACCAGGTTACAGCTTTATGCGAGAAATACGATAGATAAGTTTGAGTAAAATTGCCCACAGCACCGCCTTTTGTTCGGGGCAGTACCTTAGTACAGCACCGCTCACGGCAAAACGGCACTGTGAACAATTTTCTTTCAAACTGCAAATTTATATTAAAAGGTTGAATTTGATGGAAAATCAATATGCAAGAACTATCGCCGTTTTAGGTGAAGCGGCAATAGAAAAGCTTAGAAACAATCGCGTTGCTGTGTTTGGTGTGGGCGGTGTAGGCAGCTATACTGTCGAGGCACTCGCACGCGCAGGTGTTGGCGCTATTGACCTTATAGACAACGACACCTTTAACGTAACCAACATAAACCGTCAGCTTTATGCAACACACAAAACAATAGGGCAATATAAGGTTGATGTTGCCCGTGAAAGAATACTTGACATAAACCCCGAGTGCAAGGTAACAGCACACAAAATGTTTTATCTGCCCGAAAATGCAGACGGGCTTGATTTGTCACAGTATGATTATATTGTTGATGCTATTGATACGGTTGCCGCCAAGGTAGAGCTTATAGTTCGTGCCGATAAAGTTGGCACCAGAATCATCAGCAGTATGGGTACGGGTAATAAACTGCACCCTGAAATGTTTGAAATAACCGATATATATAAAACAAGCGTTTGTCCGCTTGCAAAGGTTATGCGCACACGCCTTAAAAAAGAGGGTGTCAAAAAACTTAAGGTTGTATATTCTAAAGAAGAACCAATTACAAACCCCGATAATATTATCGGCTCGGTGCCTTTTGTACCAAGCGTAGCAGGGCTTATAATTGCAGGCGAAGTAATAAAGGAGATATTAAACAATGCCAAACACAATTAAAATTGAAAACAAAAACGAAACAAAATTTGTAGCGCACAGAGGCCTTTCGGGTCTTGAGCTTGAAAACACAATCTCTGCCTTTGTTGCGGCAGGTAACCGCAGTTACATAGGCATTGAAACCGACGTTCACGTAACACGTGACGGCAAGTTTGTGGTGTATCACGACGATACTACCGAGCGCCTTTGCGACGAGGATGTAAAAATTGGTGACACCGATTACAAAAAGCTTAAATCGCTTACATTAAAGCCGCAAAAAAACCGTGCAGTAGGCAGTGATTTTGTAATTCCCGATTTAAAGGATTATCTATCAATCTGCGCATTTTATGATAAGGTTGCCGTTCTTGAATTAAAAGAGCGAATGACACCCGAGGTTATAAAAGAAATTTATGCTGAGGTAGAAAAATATTACGACCCAGAAAAGCTAATATTTATTTCTTTTTCTCTTGAAAATCTAAAGGATTTAAGAGCGCAGCAGCCAAATGCTAATATACAGTATCTTGTTGAACGCTTTGATGACGAGATTTTAGGCTATTTAAAAGAGTATAAGCTTGATTTAGATATTGGCTATTGGGTATGCTCTAAAGAGGTTATTGACACCTGCCACGAAAATGGTATAAAGGTAAACTGCTGGACAGTAGACAACCCCGGCGACGCCGAGCGACTAATAGACTACGGCGTGGATTACATTACAAGTAATATATTGGAATAAAAGCAAACGGGCGAGCATTTCTCGTCCGTTTGCTTTTATATCTTATTATATTCCTTCTTCGGCGCTTTGCCGTATTCCTTGTAGAAAGCGCGGTAAAATACCGAATAATCGTTAAATCCGCAAAGTACTGCGGCGCGTGTTGGGGGTATACCGTCGGCAAGCATACGCTTGGCGTTTACAAGGCGTTTAGCGTTTATATAGTTTTGCACGGTGGAGCCTGTTGCCACTTTGAAACTGCGGCACAGCTGTGGCTTACTGATATAAAACCTATTACAAATAGTATCAAGGGTTAGGTTATCGTTTATATGATTGTTTATATATCTTACTATACGCTGTGTGGGGGATTCGCCCTGTGCTTCGGTGTCGCGACGAGATTTATACACCTTGTATATTTCGTTGAGTAGTGGCAACATATTGCAGCTAACCTGTAAATGTCGATTTTGTGATTCGCTTAAAAGATTTTGCACCAATAGGTTGTATATTTCGGGCTTAAAGTCGTCACGGGTATAGCGGTTAAAACTGCCAGGCTCGTGATTTAAAAAGGCTTCAAGCAGCACGCCGTCTTTATCAAAGGCTTTGAAAAAATCCTCGCTAAAGTGCGCCGAAAAACGCTCATAAGGACGTGAGGCATCTATATCTATGTAATGCGCTTCGGTAGGTCGCATCAGTATAATATCGCCGTGAGAAAGGGGGTATTCATTACCCTCTATCAAAAATTTACCACGCCCGTGCACAAAGATATAAAGCTCAAACGTGTCGTGCGTATGCAGTTTAAAAGACTCTTTATCGGGGTGCTCGTCACAGTAGTAATGACAGTTAAGCCCGTCTTGTTTATGCGAAAAATACTTGCTCATATTATCACCAAAAGCGATTATACCACACTTTGATACAATTTGCAATGTTTAAAGATAATATTTGCAATTCCATTGTTAAAAGTAATTGGGTATAATGTATTTAACAATGGTATACTATGCCTATAAAATTGTTGAAAAAATTTAAAAAACGGATGGTGTAAGCACATGCAAATGACATTTCGTTGGTACGGCGAGGGTAATGACAAAATCTCGCTGCAAGACATCAAGCAAATCCCCGGTGTTACGGGAATTGTTTGGGCTCTTCACGACAAAATGCCCGGTGAAATCTGGAGCGAAGAAGAAATCGCAAAGGTAAAGGCACAGTGTGACGAATACGGCTTTAACATTGATGTTGTTGAGTCGGTTAACGTTCACGATGATATTAAAATCGGTTTGCCTTCACGCGATAAGTACATTGAAAACTATATTCAAACAATACGCAATCTTGCTAAGTTTGGCGTTAAGGTTATTTGCTATAACTTTATGCCTATATTTGACTGGACCCGTTCAGATTTGTTCCACCCTGTAGGTGACGGCTCTACCGCACTTTTCTATGAAAAGGGTATGATTCAAGACGACTACAACGCAATGGCAAACTACATTCTTGAGTTTACGGAAAAATATAATATGTCATTTCCGGGTTGGGAGCCCGAAAGAATGGCAAAGCTTGACGAGCTGTTTAAGGCCTATGAGGGCGTTGACCACGAAAAGCTTTGGGCAAACCTTAAATACTTCCTCGAAAAATTGATGCCCGTTTGTGAAGAAACAGGTATCAAGATGGCAATACATATGGATGATCCACCATGGGATATATTTGGTCTTCCACGTCTTCTTATTGACGAGCCAAGTATTGACCGTTTCTTAAAGATGGTAGATAATCCACATAACTGCTTAACACTTTGTTCAGGTAGTCTTAACGCTAATCCCGAAAACAATGTTGCTGATATTGTAAGAAAACATTGTGACCGTATTGCATTTGCACATGTTCGTAACGTTAAGCATTTCCCAAATGGCGACTTCTCAGAGGCGAGCCACCGCGACTGCGACGGTGACACAGGTATTTTGGATATACTAAAGGCGTACCACGACTGCGGGTTTGACGGCTACATTCGTCCCGACCACGGCAGACACCTTTGGGGCGAAAAGGCAGGTACCGTTCGTCCAGGCTATGGTTTATATGACCGCGCACTTGGCATTATGTATATGTTAGGTGTTTGGGATACACTTGAAAAGGAAGGTAAAAAGTAATGGAAAAAGTAATAGTTGTAACAGGAGCAGGCGGCGTGCTTTGCTCAGGCTTTGCTGAATTTTTAGCATCAAAGGGCGCAAAGGTAGCGTTACTTGACCTTAATGAAGAAGCGGCTCAAAAGGTTGCTGACGGTATCAACGCTAAAGGCGGCACGGCAAAGGCATATAAATGCAACTGCCTTGATAAAGCTGATATTGAATCAGTTCACGCGAAGGTTCTTGCTGACCTTGGCAAGTGCGATATTCTTGTAAACGGTGCCGGCGGTAACAATCCCAAATGCACAACCGCTCACGAGGAATATGTAAAGGGCGACGAAACCGCCGAGGATTTCCTCACATTCTTTAACATTGATGAAAAGGGCTTTGACTTTGTATTCGACCTTAATATGAAGGGCGTGCTTTTGCCAAGCCAGGTATTTATGGTAGATATGATTGGCCGTAAGGGCTGCTCGGTACTTAACGTTTCTTCAATGAACGCTTACCGTCCTCTTACCAAAATTCCTGCTTACTCTGCAGCAAAGGCAGCGGTTACCAACTTTACATCTTGGCTTGCAGTTCACTTTGCAAAAGAGGGTATTCGTGTAAACGCTATCGCACCGGGATTCTTTGTATCAAACCAAAACCGTGCGCTTCTCTTTAACGAGGACGGCACACCAACCCCACGTACCGATAAGATTTTACGTTCAACCCCAATGGGACGTTTTGGCGAAGCAGAAGAACTTTTGGGTACAGTAGAGTGGTTGCTTGACGAAACAAAATCAGGCTTTGTAACCGGTATAACAGTTCCGGTTGACGGTGGCTTCTCAGCATATTCTGGTGTATAAGAGGTAAATTGTTATGAATAATAATGTTAAAATTTACGGCTTTGCTGATGAAGCAAGCCCAATGATAGACGAACAAATCAAGGCTATGCACCGCAACGGTCTTGCAGGTCTTGAAATCCGTAACGTAGACGGCACTTGGATTGCGGGTGCTGAAATAGACAAGATTCGTGAAGTAAAGGCAAAGATGGATGCTGCAGGTCTTGAAACCTGGTCTATCGGTTCATCTATTGGTAAAATTGACATAGAAACCGGCGATTTTGCAGCGCATCTTGAAAACCTTAAAAAGATGATTGAGTTTGCACATATACTTGACGCAAAAAATTTGCGCGCATTCTCATTCTTTATTCCAAAGGGTAAGGATCCCGCTGATTACAAAAACGAGGTTATGGACCGCCTTGGCAAAATGCTTGATATAATTCGCGGCTCAGGCGTTACATTCTGCCACGAAAACGAAAAGGGAATTTATGGCGACATTGCTCCACGCTGTCTTGAAATTCTTGATACATTCCCTGAAATTGAGGGTGTATTTGATACCGCTAACTTTGTTCAATGCGGTCAAGATACCGCTGAAGCTTGGAATATGCTAAAGCACCGAATTAAATACGTTCACGTTAAGGACGCAAGAATGTCTGACGGTGTTGTAGTGCCTCCCGGTCGTGGTGACGGTAACTATAGCCTTATTATTCCGGAGTATCTCGCTCAGGGTGGCACAGTGTTTACAATGGAACCACACCTTACCGAGTTTGTAGGTCTTGCAGGTCTTGAACGCGAGGGCGAGGAAAGCGCTGTTGGTGAAATTAAATTCAGTAGCAATGAAGAAGCATTCGATTATGCTTGCACCACATTCAAATCTTTATTGGAGGGATAAAGCATGGAAATAGGTATTCAGTTCTATACTTTACGTGACCATTGTAAAAATCTTGATGATTTTGCGGAAACACTTAAAAAGGTAGCCGACATTGGTTATAAAAATGTTCAAATAAGCGGTGTTTGTGACTACGAACCCGAGTGGCTTGCAGAAAACTTAAAGAAAAACGGCCTCAAGTGCGTAGTAACCCATACTCCACCCGCACAGCTTACCGATGACGTAGCAAAGGTTTGCCGCAACCACGAAATTTTTGGTTGTGATTACGTTGGTCTTGGTATGTACAATTTCTCACTAAAGCGTGAAGGTAATTTGTATAGCGATTTTATAAAAGAGTATGGTCCTATCATTAAGGGTATTAAGGAAAATGGTAAAACATTTATGTACCACAACCATGCTAAAGAGTTTTTAAAGATTGACGGCAAAACAATTATGGAAAAATTGGCGGAGGACTTTAAACCGGAAGAACTCGGATTTATCCTTGATACTTTCTGGATTCAAGCGGCAGGCGGTAATCCGGCAGAATGGATTAAAAAGTTTGCAGGTCGTATTCCTGTTATTCACCTTAAAGATTACTCATTTGAAGAGGACTTTAAAGTATTTGGCGACAATATCGCAGTAGTTGGCGAAGGTCTTATCAACTTTGACAAGGTATTTGAAGCTGCTGCTTGCAGCGGAGTTGACTATATGCTCGTAGAGCAGGATAACTGCCACGGCGAAGATGAATTCGACTGTATTACACGCAGCTATAAGTATCTTAAATCTTGTGGTTTTTAAAATTGCCCACAGCACTATTTTTTGCTCGGGGCGGTATAAAATATACAGCACCGCTCGCGTCAAAAAGGCACTGTGAACAATTTCCTTTAAAAATCTTTTTATATTCTTATTAGAAGGGAAAGTAATTATTATGGATAAAATTAAACTTGGTATAATTGGCTTTGGTAATATGGGTACAGGCCACACCTCTAACATTATGGGTGGCAACTGCCCCGAGGTTGAACTTGTTGCAATTTGCGACAAAAACCCTGACAGATGTGAATTTGGTAAAAATAAGTATCCCGATGCAAACATTACTTACTTTACCGATGCTATTGAAATGCTCGACAGCGGTCTTATCAACGCTTGTCTTGTTGCAGTTCCTCACTATGACCACGCTAAATATTCAATGGAATGTATGAAGCGCGGCATTCACGTTATGTGTGAAAAACCTGCAGGTGTTTACACCCGTCAGGTTCGTGAAATGATTGCTGAATCTGAAAAGCATCCTGAGGTTGTATTCGGAATGATGTTTAACCAACGTACAAATCCCGTTTACCGCAAGATGCATGAACTTGTTCACTCGGGCAAATACGGTGAAATCCGTCGTACAAACTGGCTTATTACCAACTGGTACCGTTCACAAGCTTACTACAATTCAAGCGACTGGCGCGCTACTTGGGCAGGTGAAGGCGGCGGCGTTCTTCTTAACCAGTGTCCTCATCAGCTTGACCTTTGGCAGTGGATTTGCGGTATGCCCGTTAAGGTTCAGTCAAAGATTAAGTACGGTAAATGGCACGACATTGAGGTTGACGACGACGTAACAACATTTGTTGAATACGAAAACGGCGCAACAGGTGTATTTATCACCACAACAGGCGACGGTAAGGGTACAAACCGTTTCGAAGTTCAAATGGACGGCGCAAAACTTGTTGTTGAAGACGACAAACTCACCGTTACCGAATTTGAAATGAAAGAGTCTGAATTCACCAAGACAAATACCGAAGTATTTGGTATGGTTAAAACACATAATCTTGAAGTTGAAATTGAAAGCAAAAACCCACAGCACATCGGTGTTGTAAATGCATGGGCAGGTAAAATCCTCCACGGCACACCACTTATTGCTGAAGGCGCTGAAGGTCTTAAGGGCGTTATCCTTTCAAACGCAATGCATCTCTCTGACTTCTTAGGCAAAGAGGTTGAAATTCCATTTGACGAAGATCTTTACTATGAAGAACTTATGAAGCGCGTTGCTACCTCTAAAAAGAAAGAAAACGTTACTGCTACATTTGCTGATACAAACGGTACTTACGGTAGCGCAAAGGTTTAATAAACAATTTAAGTAGTAGCAAATAACCTTTGCTACTACTTACGACTATCTAAAAGTAGGTGTTACTATGGATAAAGTTCGTATAGGTATTGTTGGTATCGGTAACATCGGTACCGCCCACGCTAACACGCTTTTTGGTGGTAAGGTCGAGGGCGCATGTCTTGCCGCAGTTTGCGATATTTCGCCGGCCCGTCGCGAGTTTTGTAAAGAAAACTACGAGGGCGTAGAGATTTTTGACGACTACAAGCAGATGTTTGCAAGCGGTCTTATAGATGCGGTTATCGTTGCCACACCACACAAGCTTCACTGCGATATTGCTATGGACGCATTGCGTTCAGGGCTTAACGCCTTGGTTGAAAAGCCGGTTGATATTACCGTCAGCAAGGCAAAAGCCATTAATGAGCTTGTCAAGACTATTGACAAAAAGTTTGCTATTATGTTTAATCAGCGTACAAACGATGTGTTTGCCAAAGCACGCGAGATTGTAAAAAGCGGTGCTTTGGGCGAACTTAAACGTACCGTTTGGATAATCACCAACTGGTATCGCACACAGCGTTATTACGACTCGGCAGGTTGGCGCGCGACCTGGGCAGGTGAAGGCGGAGGTGTGCTGCTCAACCAAGCGCCTCATAACCTTGACCTATGGCAATGGATTTGCGGTATGCCTTGTGAGGTTACTGCCAACTGCGAGGTAGGTAAATACCACAATATTGAGGTTGAGGATGATGTAATTTTGCAAACCCGTTACTCAAACGGCGCAACAGGCGTATTCATAACCTCAACGGGTGAATTCCCTGGTACTAACCGACTTGAAATTTCGGGAACTCGCGGCAAAATCGTTGTAGAAAACGGTACGCTAAAATGGTGGAAATTGCCCGAGGATGAGCGTGAAATCTGTTTTAACGCAGAGCAATTATTCCCAAGCATTAAGTGTGAATATGAAGAATTTGTAAGCAGTTCAAAAGACGGTGAAGCACACAAAAAGATTATTCAAAATTACATCAATTCTATTATTTATGGTGAGGAGTTATTATCTCCGGGTACCGACGGTATTTATGAATTAACCCTCTCAAATGCAGCATATCTTTCAAGCTGGAAGGGCGGCGTTACTGTTAAGCTTCCTCTTGATACACAAGAATTTGATAAAATTTTAAGAGAAAAGGTTAAAAACTCAAAAACCAATGACCCCACAGCCACAAAACACGCAAGTGGTAAATATTCAAAACGTTGGCAGGTTAACTGGTAATATTAGTCCCGAGTGTTCATACGAACACTCGCGACGGTTTTTTTAGAATGATTCAAGTTTTTCTTTTGTTAGCGTATTTTCTTTATCTGCAGTATAAAAATCATACGCAATATCAGGTACCTCGCTGTCACCACACATCTGACGTATTGCTATGCTTCCATCTTGCATAATATAAAGATAAATTTTTTCACCTGTATTTGTGACAACCTCTAAGCTAAAATCGGTTTTGTCTTTGAGTAATTGCTCTGAATTTTCTTTTTTTGCAGAGCGATAGTGACTGTAAGTATATTTTTGCAAAAACTGCAAATCATTTTTTTCGGTAATTACAGGTGCGCCTGTAGCACAAGTGCCCGATAATATTTTTATTTGTTCAATGTTGCTTATGTCGTCGCTTGCGGTCATTGTTCTAAGTAGTGTTCTGGAATTTTGTGTGGTTGTAGAGGTGGATGATAATTGAGTTATATCTTTTTTATTGCAAGAGCAAAGTGTCAACGCGAGAGCAATTGAAAACAAAACTGCCAATATTTTAATTGTATTTTTCATAAAATCGACCTCCTTATATTTATTATATAATGTGATAATTACATTTTTCAATTAGCAAAAAGTAAGAAATTTTTGATTACGATATGTAAAGTTCGACAACATTATATTATATAATTATTATAATAGTAATTATAATAACATTTTCCCTTGACAAGTTATATGAAATAATAGTAAAATGTTATAGATATTATCTTGGGGTATTAGCACTATTTAATTTGATTTTATTCTGCGTTGGTAGGATGCAGATTTATATTACATAACTAAACTTAATGGAGGAAAAATTATTTTAATGAGTGAAAACAAAAATAAGAATGTTAGTAAAAAAACAAACAATAAACAAAACGATTCTGCCGCAAAGCGCGCGGTGCAAAATCTTGTAAGCGGCAGCGCAAAACCCGCACCAAAGAAATCGACAAACCCTAAAACAACTAAAAATTCAAAACCTACAAGCAAGCCCACCCAAAACAAAGCTGTGGGCAAAAAGCAGACTTCTTCTGCGCCTAAAAAGCGTAGTTCTGCGCCAAAGGCACCCGCAAAGCCCGTAAAAATCATACCCCTTGGCGGCTTGGGTGAGGTTGGTAAAAACATTACCCTTTATGAATATGACGGTGATATGCTGCTCGTTGATTGCGGAATGACCTTCCCCGACGAAGACACTCCAGGTATTGACAGCGTTATTCCCGATTTTACCTATGTGCTAGAAAACCGCGATAAAATTAAGGGCCTTGTTGTAACCCACGGCCACGAGGATCACATTGGCGCAATTCCGTATCTTTTAAAGCAATTGAATTTACCCATATATGCAACCCGACTTACAATTGGTCTTATATCAGGCAAATTGAAAGAGCATAAGCTATTGGGTGATGCCAAGCTTAACGAGGTTAACGCAGGCGGTGTAATATCGCTTGGTAAATTTAAAGTTGAGTTTATTCACGTAAATCACTCTATACCCGATGCGGTTGGCTTTGCCATTACCTGTGGCGCGGGAACCGTTGTGCATATGGGTGACTTTAAGATAGATACCACACCCATTGACGATAAGGTTATTGACCTTGCGCGTTTTGCCGAGCTTGGCAAAAAAGGCGTTTTGGCTATGCTGTCAGACTCCACCAATGCCGAGCGACCTGGGTACACATCATCAGAGCGTTTGGTTGGCGAATCGCTTTCAAACCTCTTTAAAAAGGCTGAAGGTCACCGCATAGTTGTTGCAACCTTTTCTTCAAACATTCACCGTATACAGCAGATTATTGATGAAGCTGCTCGTTGCAAGCGTAAGGTTGCCGTATCGGGCAAAAGTATGCTTAATGTTGTAAGTGTTGCGACTGAGCTTGGTTATTTAAATGTTCCAAAAGGCATACTTGTAGAGATTGAAACCATAAAAAATTATTCGCCGCGTGAGTTGGTAGTAATTACCACAGGCAGTCAGGGTGAGCCAATGTCGGCTCTGACGCGTATGGCTACAAATGAGCACCGTCAGGTCGAGATTGCACCTGGTGATATGATAATTATTTCGGCAACACCAATACCCGGTAACGAAAAGCTTGTAAGCCGTGTTGTAAACGAGCTTATGAAGCGTGGCGCTAATGTTGTATATGAAAAAATGTATGACGTTCACGTTTCAGGTCACGCTTGTCAAGAAGAGCAAAAGCTGATGCTTAGCATTATAAAACCAAAATATTTTATACCTATTCACGGCGAGCAAAAGCATCTTTATAAGCATGCACAGCTGGCTTATGCTATGGGAATAGATTATAAAAATGTTATGATTGGCGCTAACGGCAATGTGTTTGAGGTGTCAAACAGCGGCATTAAATGCACCGAAACGGTTACTGCAGGCAGAGTGCTGGTTGACGGGCTCGGTGTAGGTGACGTTGGCAGCATAGTGCTTCGCGATCGCAAGCATTTGTCTGAAGACGGTATAATTGTTGTAAATGTTGCAATTGACTCTTACACTCGCGAGGTTGTGGCAGGTCCCGATATAGTGTCACGCGGATTCGTTTATGTAAAAGAATCTGACGAGCTTATGGACCAGTTAGACCGAGTGGTTTGCAATGTGCTTGAAAATTGTTATGTTTTAGGCGTTAAAGACTGGAATACCATTAAAACCCGCATTAAAGATAATGTAGCAAAATTCTTATACAGCAAAACGCATAGAAGTCCGATGATACTTCCCATTATTTTGGAGGTATAATATGGGGGAGGCATTTATGCCTTCCGCAATACATAATTGATTTACACTTTGAAAGGAAGATTAATATATTATGAAGGTTATTTTATTAGCTGATGTAAAAGGCAAGGGCAAAAAAGGAGAGCTTTGCAATGTGTCTGACGGATACGCTCGTAATTTCCTCTTTCCAAAAAATTTAGCTATCGAGGCTGATTCTGCCGCAATGGCTGAGCTTAAAAGCCGCGAGGCTGCAGCAGCTCACCACAAGCAAGAGGAAATTGACGCCGCAAAGGCTACCGCCGCAAAATTAGAGGGCAAAAGTGTCACAATCAAGGCAAAAGCAGGTTCAAACGGTCGTCTTTTTGGCAGCGTAACCTCAAAAGAAATTGCCGAACAGATAAACAAAGAACTTGGCATTGCGGTAGACCGCAAAAAAATGAGCGTTGCCGATATAAAGAACTTTGGCGAATACACAGCCGAAATCAAGCTTTATGTGGGCATTACCGCAAAAATTACAGTAAAGGTAACGGAGTAATTTTGTTATGAGTGATAACAACCTTATCTATGATATTGACGGCGGCAGACTGCCGTATTCGGTAGGCGCCGAGCAGGCTGTGCTTGGCTCTATGATAATCGACCCCGAATGCATCAACGAGGTTGCAGTGCAGGTAAAAACTGAATATTTCTACATACCGCAGCACAAAGAAATTTATTCGGCTATTGCATCTATGTATGAGCTTAGCCAGTCTATCGACTTTATTTCTTTGCTTGAGCGCCTTAAAAAAGAAGGCGTTTATGACGAAGCAGGAGGCAAGGAATATCTTACCAGACTAGTACAGGCTGTGCCGTCTTCGGCAAATGTACTCACCTATGTCGGCATTATTCGCGAGCAGTTTTATCAGCGTGCGCTTATGGGTGCGGCAAAGGGTATTCTTAAAGATATTAACGAAAATACAATGGATTCGGGCAAGCTGTTAGATTCTGCCGAGCAGCGTATTTTTGAAATCCGTGACGGTAGAGAAATCGGCGGTCTTACACATATTAAGGATGTAATCTCGGCTGAAACCTACGACCGACTTACCAAAATCAACGACCCCGAAACCCGCGATGATTATATAGGCATACCCTCGGGTATTGGTGAGCTTGACCGAATGATTACAGGTCTTAATAAGTCCGACCTAATTATTCTTGGTGCTCGCCCAGGTATGGGTAAAACCTCATTTGCGCTTAACATTGCGCGCAATGTTGCGGTAAACGCGGGCAAGACAGTGTGCTTTTTCTCACTTGAAATGACAAGAGATCAGTTAGCGCAGCGTATGCTCTCAAGCGAAGCGGCAATCAAAAGCGAAAAGCTGCGCACAGGTGATTTAGAGCCAGAAGAGTGGACAAGACTAACACAGGCGGGTGAGAACCTTTCTAAAGCTGAGCTTTATTTTGACGAAAGCTCTAATATAACCGTTCCCGAAATGAAGGCAAAGCTTCGCCGTATGAAACGTGTCGATTTGGTGGTTATTGACTATTTAGGTCTTATGCACTCACCCCGTCAAAATGACAACCGTGTGCAAGAGATATCAGAGATTACCCGTAGCCTTAAAATAATGGCAAAGGAGCTTAAAGTGCCTGTAATTGCTTGCGCACAGCTTTCACGTGGTACTGAGGCTAAGGGCAAGTCACACAAACCTGCGCTTTCAGATTTGCGTGATTCGGGTTCTATCGAGCAGGATGCAGATATTGTATTATTCCTTTACCGTGATGCTTATTATGATGGTGAAAAGAATTCTGATGAGGATTTAAGCGACAACACAAAATCAGAATGTATTGTTGCTAAAAACCGCCACGGTGAAACGGGCATTATTCCGCTTCATTGGGATGGTCAGTACACAAGATTTACATCGGTGGATGTGTTCAGATAATGTTAAAAAAGGTAACCGAAGCGATAAACCGTTTCAATTTGCTGCAAAATGTAAAGCATATAACGGTAGCGCTTTCGGGCGGCGCCGACTCAATGGCGTTGCTTGATGCGCTGCTTAAGCTAAAAGACCAATTTAATATTGAAAAAATCAGCGCTGCGCACTTTAATCATGAAATTCGCGGTGACGAGGCTGTTCGTGACCAGACCTTTGTTTTAGAGCAGTGTAAGTTGCGCGATGTAGAGTGCTTTATGGGCTCGGCCGATGTGCCCGAGTTTGCGCGACAAAACCGTTTAAGCCTTGAGCTTGCGGCGCGGCAGCTGCGCTATGATTTTTTTGAAAGTCTTGATACCGATATTGTTGCTACTGCTCACACAGCAAGCGATAATATTGAAACGGTGCTTTTTAATCTTACACGCGGCACATCACTTTCGGGTCTTTGCGGCATACCCTATAAGCGTGACAGATACATTCGTCCGTTGCTGCTTTGCACGCGTGAAGATATTGAAAACTACTGCGCGCAAAACGGCATAGAGTTTGTAACCGATAGCACCAATTTGTGCGACGATTATACCCGCAATAAAATAAGGCATAATGTTGTACCCGTTTTAAAAACCTTTAACGAATCGGTTGAAAACACCGTCAGCCGAATGACTGCGTCGATTCGTGAGGATGAGGATTTTATAAACCGAGTGGTGCGAAAAGAGTATAATGCATTATGTGGGGACGGCGTTTTGTCGGCTGATGAGCTAAAGGGCTTGCACCCCGCAATTGCAAAGCGCGTTATTGCAAAGCACTGTAGCGCTTGTGGCGTAAAGGTAGACAATTTTCACATTAACCGCATTTATGATATTTGTGTGGGTGGCGGAAAAATTAGTCTTTCGGGCGATATGACCGCCGCTTATGAAAACGGGCTTTTAAAAATAGCATCTGCTAAAAGAATGGCGCCAAGTGTCACATATAGTGTTGATATTACAGAAGAAACCAATGATTTATTTGAAAATAATAAAAAAATTCATAATTTGTTATTAAAAAATATATTAGACTGTGATAAAATAATGGGAAAATTGGTGTTAAGACAGCGAGAGTCGGGTGACACCGTTCGTCTTAAAAACAAAAATTGCACCAAAACGCTTAAAAAGCTTTTTTGCGAATATAAAATCCCTTTGGCCGAACGCAGTGTGTGGCCTGTGCTTGCCGATGATTTAGGTATTGTTTGGATACATAAAATCGGTGTGGCTGAGCGCGTGGCGGCAGATGAAAACAGTCAAAAAATTTATAAAATTAATGTAGAAAAAATTTAAGGGGAAAACTATGGAGAGAGATGTTAAAAGCGTTTTAATTACCGAGCAGGAATTAAAACAAATCTGCGCTAGACTGGGTGAACAAATAACACGCGATTATGCCGGCAAAAAGCTGCTGGTTGTTAGCGTGCTTAAAGGCGCCGTTGTGTTTTTGGCAGACCTGCTTCGCGAAATTAAGTGCGACTGCCAAATAGATTTTATTGCGGTGTCCTCTTACAGCGGCACAAAAACCACTGGCGTTGTAAAGTTTAAAAAAGACCTTGATATAGATCCCGACGGTATGGATATACTTATAGTTGAGGATATTTTAGATTCGGGCATAACACTTTCGTATTTGAGCGGCGTGCTCATGGGCAGAAATGCAAACAGTATAAAAATTTGCACCCTGCTTGATAAGCCTGCAAACCGCAAAGCAGACATAACCGCCGACTATGTTGGCAAAACCATACCCGATGAGTTTGTTATAGGCTATGGCCTTGATTATAACGAAAAATACAGAAATTTACCCTATGTGGGCATACTCCATCCGTCCGTTTACGGCGGCGAATAACTGAAAGGTGCGTAAAAAATCTTGAAAAAGAACATTAAAAACATACTACTGATTATTCTGATACCTGTTGTGTTAGCGGTTTCATTCTTTGTAGCAACAAAGGTTGCCAACACAACAGAAAAGATGAAGTATAACGAAATTGTAGAAAAAATTGAAAGCAATGAAATTTCCGCCTTTACTCTTAATTTGTATAGCGGTGATTTATCCTATACAATGCGCGAGGACGGTAAAAAGTATCACTACAGCGTTGCTTCTCCTGACCTTTTTTATAATGATGTAAATGAATTTATAAGAGCTAATAATAAAGAAAATCCTAAAGGCACAGAAAAATTTATTGATTACGATTATATCGAGGGCGGTCAAACATCATGGCTTGTTGCTATGATACCGCAGGTGTTGCTTATTGGTCTTGGAATTTTGTTTGTGGTTATCCTTATGCGCAAGATGAACGCATCTATGGGTGGCGACAAAACTATGAACTTTGGCAAAGCAAAGGTTCGTAAGGATGACGGCCGCAAAAAGACCACATTTGCCGATGTGGCAGGCGCTGACGAAGAAAAAGAGGAAATGAAGGAAATTGTTGATTTCCTTAAAGACCCTAAAAAGTTTAATGAATTGGGTGCCCGAATTCCTAAAGGCGTATTGCTTGTTGGCCCTCCCGGAACGGGTAAAACACTGCTTGCTCGCGCGGTTGCAGGTGAGGCGGGTGTGCCGTTTTTCTCAATTTCGGGTTCAGACTTTGTTGAAATGTTTGTAGGTGTGGGTGCGTCGCGTGTGCGTGATTTGTTTGGCGAAGCTAAAAAGAATGCTCCTGCAATTATATTTATTGATGAAATTGATGCAGTTGGCCGTCAGCGTGGTGCAGGTCTTGGCGGCGGTCACGACGAACGTGAGCAAACACTTAACCAGATGCTTGTTGAAATGGACGGCTTTGGCACAAACGAGGGCGTTATTGTTATGGCGGCAACCAACCGCCCCGATATACTTGATAAAGCGCTTTTGCGTCCCGGCCGTTTTGACCGTCAAATTACAGTAAACTACCCCGATGTAAAGGGTAGAGAAGAGATACTCAAGGTTCACTCTCGCGGCAAGCCTTTAGGCCCTGACGTAAGTCTTGCTACCATTGCAAAATCTACATCAGGCTTTACGGGCGCCGACCTTGAAAACCTGCTTAACGAAGCAGCACTTTTGGCAGTTCGCCACAACAAAAAGGCGATTACTCAAGAAGAAATAGAAGAGGCAACCATTAAGGTTGTAATGGGTACCGAAAAGAAATCGCACAAGGTGAGCGAAAAGGACAAGATGGTAACCTCTTATCACGAGGCAGGTCACGCTATCGTATCGTATTTCTTGCCGACACAAGACCCTGTGCATCAAATCTCGATTATTCCGCGCGGTATGGCGGCAGGTTATACAATGTATTTGCCAACCGAAGAAAAGGGACACACCAGTCGCAACCAGATTTTAGAGCAGATTTGTTCACTTCTTGGCGGTCGTGCCGCAGAGCAGCTAACCCAAGATGATGTTTGCACCGGCGCTTCAAATGATATTCAGCGTGCGACTGAACTTGCTCGCAAAATGGTGACACGCTTTGGTATGAGCGACAAGTTGGGTCTTGTAGTTTACGGTGACGACAATAACGAGGTATTCTTAGGCCGTGATTTCTCGTCAACACCTAACTACTCTGAAAAGACAGCCGCTACCATTGACGACGAAATTGAAGCAGTTGTTATGAAGCAGTATGAGAAAGCGCTTGAGCTTCTTAAGGGAGCAATGCCCAAGCTTCACGAGGTTGCAAAGGTACTATTTGAAAACGAAAAAATTTCTGGCGACGACTTCCGCGCTATAATGGAAGCAAAAGCAGAATAAAATTATAAGCGAAGACCAAAAAGTCTTCGCTTTTTTTATTTCCTATATTCCGACGGTGACATACCACAGTGTTTTTTAAATGCGCGGGTAAAGCATGATATTGACTCGAACCCTACAGCATCCGATATTTCGGTTATGCTTTTATTTGTATTGCTTAGCAGATATTGTGAGTGATTTATGCGAGCTTGTGCTATAAACTGTTGTGGTGACATATCGGTAAATTCGTAAAAATAGCGTCGCAATGTGGCGGTGCTTATAAAGCACTTGTTAGCTAAAACTTCAAGCGTTAATTCTTTTGAATTGTTGAGATTTTCTGATATATGCGTAAGTGCGGGTATTATCTTGTCAAAACTGCGGCGACGCGAGGAAATGCTATTTTTAAACTCACATTCAATTCGCGACAGCTCTAAAATCAGTTGTTGCACAAGTAACAAAGCATATAACTGTGATAGCCCTTTGCTGTTTTGCGTTTCATAAATGCATTTGTTTATAATTTCGGCAAGCTGTGGGTATTCATTGGGCGAAAATACGCCGCTGAAATTAACCTGCTTTTCAATAATTGTTGCAATACGGTTACCAATATCGTCGCTGGACGTAAGCTTATAAGGGTCATAAGAAAACCATATCCAAGTACCGTTTTTTTCTTCGTCACTATTTGCAAGGTGCGGTTGATAGGGCAAAACTATTTGTATATCACCTTTTTTATATTTATAAAGTCGGTTATCAATTATGCAATTCCCCGAACCTTTAGTGCAAACACCAATTTCAAGACATTTATGAAAATGAAGTGAGGTAATTGCATTTGAGGAAAGTGGGTGTTGCTCGGTATAGCAAACAAAGCGCTCGGTGTTACCTATGTATACGGGACTGTAAAAGGCGGGTAGTTGTGATATTATATTATATTTCAATTGCATCACTACTTTTTATTTTGATTTATTGGGTCAAATTTATGATAGATAATGACTTGCGAAATATCATTATTATTAGTATATTAAAAATAACAATAAATTACAAGGAGAAATTTGCTATGAATATGAATTTTAATCGCGCAGAGCTTCGTGACAAAATCCACGGCTGTTGGATAGGTAAAAATATCGGCGGTACAATGGGTGGACCTTTTGAGGGCAAAAGAGAGGTTTTAGATATTCCGGGCTTTACTACACCAAAGGGTGAGCCACTACCTAATGATGACCTCGATTTGCAGCTTGTATGGCTTAGATACCTTGAAGAAAACGGTCCGTTTAATATGACCGCTTTAGATCTTGGTGAGTATTGGATTAGCTTTATAGTACCTCACTGGGCAGAATATGGTATCGGTAAATCTAATATGAGATATGGTATTCAGCCACCTCTTTGCGGTGCTATAAACAATGACTATTGGAAAAATTCAAACGGTGCTTGGATTCGTACTGAAATTTGGGCTTGCCTTAACCCAGGCAACCCCGATGCCGCGATTAAATATGCATTTAAGGATGCTTGTATCGACCACGGCATAGGCGAGGGTACATACGCTGCTGTGTTTGTAGCTGCACTCGAAAGTGCTGCTTTTGTTGAAAGCGATATTCGTAAACTTATTGATATCGGTCTTACAAAAATCCCCGAAGATTGTCGTATGGCAAAGGCTATAAAGCTATTACTTGATAACTATGACAATGGTGTTGATTGGGTGACTACAAGAAACGACCTTGTTAAGCAGTCTGAGGATATTGGTTGGTTCCAGGCACCCGCTAACGTTGCATTTGCTATTTTAGGTATACTTTATGGCGAGGGCGATTTCAAAAAATCAATGATTACAGCCATTAACTGTGGTGATGATACCGACTGTACCGCTGCAACTGTAGGCTCTATTCTTGGTATTATAAATGGTACTGCCGGTATTCCTACCGATTGGCAGGAGTATATTGGTGATAAAATTGTTACCATATCTATAAATATGGGCTGTGACCCAAGATATCCACTTACAATAACCGACCTTACCGACAGAGTTTTGAAGCTTGTACCGGTTACTGCATCTACTATCCGTAACTATAGCGTTACCGTAACCGACGAGCCTACCGACACCGAAACACCGCCACTTTATGGAACTCTTGAAGGAAAGCATCTTTTCGAGCGAAGTGAGTATTCTTTTGACGCCAACTTAGGTTATGGTAATGCTGTTATTTCTTACGACAGATGTCCACGTATTAAGCCGGGTGAGAGTATTGGTGTAAATATAAGAATTGTTGGTCGTTTCTGGGGTATTCCTGAAAATCTGTCTATTAGATTTATAACTCCAGAGGGCTTCAGGGTTGATGGTCCAAGGGCTTTCCATATGGAACAGGGTAGTCAGAGGAACGATTATTATCCCACGGCTAATAACGATTACGTTATAACTGCCGGTGAAAACGTTGAGGCACAAAACCGCATCATAGTTGAGGTTGTATGCCAAGGCCGTCCTTCTGTGGGACTTTTTGAAATGATTGTTTTAGGCTAAAGTAAGAAATACCGATTGACTTTTCAATCGGTATTTTTTATAATAAACTTAAAATATATGCACCTTTTGGGAGGTAAACAAAATGAGCTTTAATTCAAGACTTGTATCATCACTTGAAAAATGCTTTTTAACGTCTGACATTAACGAGTTCACCGAGCTTCGTGAAGAAAAAATATTTAAAAATCAAAAATATTCTTTCCAGCTTGTTGGTCGCTTTGAGGGCACTTGGCAGGTAGCCTTTAAACCTGTTGTAGAGGGTGATTTGGCACCCTACGTTACAATTCGTGAGGTTGTAAACATTCCTGCAGAGCTGCCTACATACACAACCTGCACTCCGTTACCAAAGGTTCACGAACCCGGTCTTTATCCCGATCTTTTGCGTCCGCTAAAATACCGCGGCACGTTCCGTTTTCACCCACAGCAAAGCCGTGCACTTTGGATTGATATAGACCCTAAATGTGAAATTACAGGCGAGCATATACTTAAAGTGAAACTCCTTAAGGTTAATATAACAAGCAAGGGCTTTACACCTACTGAAGAGGTGGCCGTAGAGCACGCGCTTAAAATTGATATTAAAGACATTGAAATTCCCGAGCAGACACTTAAATTTACACAGTGGTTTTATGCTGATTGCCTTGCTGATTATTATAATGTAGAAGTCTTCAGCGACCGCCATTTTGAAATTTGCGAAAACTTTGCTAAAACTGCTGTTGAAAACGGTAGAAATATGCTTATGGTACCGCTGCTTACTTATGCGCTTGATACCTACGGCGGCGGTGAGCGTACAACCACACAGCTAATAGATGTTTATAAAGACGGCGATAATTACACCTTTGGTTACGAAAATCTTGACCGCTGGCTTGATATGTACCAGCGTGTAGGTGTTAAATATTACGAAATTTCGCCTGTGTTTTCACAATGGGGCGCTGACAGCACACCAAAGGTTGTGGCAACAGAAAATGGCGAAAAGAAAACTATTTTTGGTTGGGGCACAAATCCTCTCTCTACCGAATATAACACCTTTATTCGCGCGTTTTTGAGCGGCTTTATTGCGCACATGAAAGAGCGAGGCGAGGATAAAAAGTGTTGGTTCCACGTATCAGACGAACCTATTGCCGAGCATTTTGAGCAGTATAAAAAGGTTAGAGATTCAATATATGATTTGGTAGAAGATTACGAAACACTTGACGCTATATCGCACTATGAATTTTGTAAATTAGGCCTTAGCAAACACCCCGTACCAAAAACAATGGTTGTTCACGAGTTTATTGACAACGGTGTGAAGGATCTTTGGACATATTACTGCGGTGGACAGTGTATTGACGTTAGCAACTGCCACTTTGCAATGGAGCTTGCTCGTGTGCGCTGCATCGGTACACAGATGTTTAAATACGATATAAAAGGTTTCTTACATTGGGGTTATAACTACTATAATAACCAGTGGTCTTACGATATGCTTGACCCATTTGCAAGCTCAGATGGTGAATGCTTTGCCGCAAGTGGTGACACTTATATGGTATATCCCGCACCAGATGGTACAGCTTGGGAATCAACCCGAATTCGCGCATTTTATGAAGGTTTAGAGGATATGCGCGTAATGCAGCTTGCCGAAAGCCTTTGCGGTAAAGAGGCGGTTGTTAAAGCAGTTGAAGATATCGTTGGCGAAGTTAGATTTAACAAGTGCATATGTGACAGCGATACAATGCTTGCAGTGCGACGCGCCGTAAACCAGATGGCATTTGATAAAATGCACAATGCATAATGCACAATTGTTTAAATAAAGCACCTACTTTTGAAAACAAAGTAGGTGCTTGAATTTTTTTAAGACAAAAAAGTACTCATTATAGAGATGTAATGAGTACTTTAGGGTTAATTAATTGTGCATTGTGCATTAATCTTCGCTTCCCGCGCGCATTTCCATTAACTGCTCGGGGGTTATGAGCACCTGACGGGGTTTGGCTCCCTCGTAACCACCTATAATGCCGCGTTCTTCCATCTGGTCGATTATTCGCGCGGCGCGTGCGTAGCCAAGCTTTAACTTTCTTTGAAGTAGGGAAGTAGATGCTTGACCAAGCTCAACTACAACCTTGATAGCTTCATCAAGAACAGGGTCGTCATCGTTAGCACCTTCTTCTACAACGCCTGTACGCTGCTGCTTTTCGATAGCTGCCTGACGCTCGATTTCAAGCATAATATTGTCGTCATAATTGGCCTTGCCACCACTTTTAACAAATTCAACAACTCGTTCAACCTCCTCGTCGCTAACAAAACAGCCTTGAATACGGTTGGGTTTGTTAGCGCCGACTGGGCGGAAGAGCATATCGCCGCGGCCAAGCAATTTCTCGGCGCCTGCACAGTCAAGAATTGTGCCACTATCAATATGTGATGATACCGCAAATGCGATACGGGTTGGAATATTAGCTTTAATAACACCTGTTACAACGTTTACAGATGGACGCTGTGTAGCAATAAGCAGATGAATACCAGCAGCACGCGCCTTTGCAGCAATGCGGTTAATAGAATCTTCAACCTCTTTTGGCGCTGTCATCATAAGGTCAGCAAGCTCGTCGATAATTATTACAATACGAGGCATCTTTTTAACCTCGGGCTCGTCAACAAGAGTTTCTACAAGCTTGTTATAACCTTCGATGTTTCTTACATCGCGGTCGGCAAACATTTTATAACGCTGCTCCATTTCGTTAACTGCCCAGCCTAAAGCGCCTGCCGCCTTGCGAGGCTCAGTAATAACAGGGACAATAAGGTGGGGAATACCGTTATAAATACCAAGCTCAACAACCTTGGGGTCCACCATAAGCAGCTTTACATCATCGGGTGATGCCTTATATAAAAGGCTTATGATAAACGAGTTAATACATACCGATTTACCGCTACCTGTAGCGCCGGCGATTAGTCCATGAGGCATTTTTGCAATGTCGGCAACAACCGTGTTACCGCCAATGTCTTTGCCCATAGAAACAGTGAGCTTGCTTTTTGATGCCGAGAAGGTGCTTGACTCTATAACCTCGCGGATGCCAACGGTAGCGCTTGCGCGGTTAGGCACCTCGATACCAACAGCTGCTTTGTTGGGAATAGGCGCTTCAATACGAACGCCTGCGGTAGCCAAATTGAGCGCTATATCATCGGCAAGGCTTGTGATTTTGCTGATTTTAACGCCAGCCTTTGGTTGTAATTCGTAACGAGTAACCGTAGGACCGCGGCTTACATTTATAACCTGAGTTTCAACACCAAAGCTTTTGAGCGTATCAACAAGTCTCTGTGCGGTGCTTTCAAGCTCGGCTGCAACGGTTTTGCTGTCAGCACTGCTTATGCTGTCAAGAAGATTAAGCGGCGGATATTTATATATAGGCATATCGTCGGCCGTTTCGGCAATCTCGTTTGCCACGGCATCGGTTTCCTTTTTAAAGTCAACGGTAATTCGCTCGGGTTTTGTTTCTTCTGCCTCGTCACGAGCCGACTGAATTGCATCATCAATATCGGCAGTGTCATCGATAGGCAGATACTCATCATTGTCGGTTGGTGGGGGGATTTCCTCGTCGTTATAGCTTTCAACCAGCTTTTGCTGCATTTCGTCAAGATCTCGTTTTTTCTTTGTTGGTTTTTCTGGCTCGTCAACATCCATATCAACATCAAAGCCCTTGATAATCTTAAGCTCTTTTTTTGGTTTTTCTTGCCTTTCGGTTTCGCGTAAAGCGCGTTCTTGAAAGGCCTCACTTGCTTGTTTAGATACCACCTCTGCGGGTTTTGCCAATGCTTTAAACAAAGCGATAAGATGTGTGCCTGTGATTATCATTAGGAATACAAAAATTAAGAGAATAATTGTAATTACAGCCCCTGTTTTACCGAATGCCAAGCCTATAGGAAAGCCGATTAGCGTACCCAAAAGACCGCCGCCGAATTTATTTGGTATAAGATTCCAAGCGTCAGCCAGGTTTTTACCAAACATTTCGCCGATGAATTGATCCGGTTTTGTAGAGAAAACATCTATAATTGCGCCGACAAGCACTACAAGAATAATAGATTCAATTATTTTTGCATTGATATTTGAAGACAGTTTATCGGTGGCAAAAATTACGGCTACTGCACCCAATAAGAACGGGTAAAAATATGCCGTGATACCAAATAGACGGAACATAAAATTATGTATATGTGTCCATATATTTTCACCTTTAATAAACACCACAAACACTAAAAATATGGCGACCGCAAACCAAATAACCGAATGTAACTGTCGGGTAGCTTTGGTTGCTGCCTGTGCTTTCTTTTGTGATGAGGGTCTGCCCCTACGTTTTGTTGCCATTTATGTAACACCCCAAAATTAAAATTATATGTAAGGCGCAAACGCGCCCCTATTTACTTTCTATCATTTTATAAAGACTGTCGAGCACTTCGCTTAAGGTGCCAAGCGAGTCGATAAGACCTACGTTTACTGCCTTTTCACCCGAAAGTGTTGTGCCAACGTCGGTTACAAGCTCACCCGTGTTCATCATAAGCTCTGTAAACTGCTCTGGTGAAATGCCCGAGTTTTTAACCACAAAATTGGTAATGCGATCTTGCATACGCGCAAAGTGATTCATGGTTTGCGGCACGCCAATAACCAAACCGCTCGTCCTTACCGGATGAATTGTCATTGTAGCGCTTGGCGCTATAAACGACTTTTTTGCTGAAACCGCTAACGGCACACCGATTGAATGACCGCCGCCAAGTACGAAACTGACTGTCGGTTTTTTCATACCCGATATAAGCTCTGCAAGGGCAAGACCCGCCTCGACGTCACCGCCCACAGTGTTAAGCACTATAAGCATACCCTCGATGCTGTCATCCTGCTCGACTGCTACAAGCTGCGGAATGATATGTTCGTATTTTGTGGTTTTGCTTTGCTCTGGCAAAACATTATGCCCCTCAATTTCACCGATTACGGTAAGGCAAAATATTTTGTGTTTGCCACCGACTGTTTCGATCGTGCCCAATTCTTTAATGGCATCAAGCTGCTCGTTATCGTTGTTCTTTTTTTCATTGCTCATATAATTTCCCTCCAAATCTATTATTTGAAAAGAAATTATAACAATACATAATATATTATATAATACATACTGATTTTTTGCAAGCAAATAAAAAACACTTTATTTTTTATGACAAAAGTATTATAATAATTTTATAAAAAACAAGGGTAGGTGAGATATATGAAGTTTGAAACAGCGGCGCAAACAGCGGCGCGATTGGGTGTTACTGTGCGCGCGGTTCAAAAATGGGCAAAAGAGGGCAAGCTTGAGGGCGCGCAAAAGGTGGGCCGCGATTGGATGATACCCTTCGGCGCCGCCATAAACACAAAAGACTCAAATTCAACCTCAAATCAAAAAAGTCAATCAGACTACATACCATATCCGTTATTTCAAATTCCATATACCTCGGGCGATGCATTAGAATATATTCAAAATATTGCCGATAAAGATAAGCGAAATTTGAATTTATTGCAAATGTATTATTTTATGGGTGAGCTTGATAAAACGATAGAGCTTGCCGAGCCATATCTCAATTCACCCAATATTAATTACCGCGTGTCAAGCGCTATGTTTTATGCGTTTGCCAATCTTTGTGGCGATCACATACACAAAACACGCTTTGCAGCCGAGATTATTTATAATGAAATTGAAAAGCTTGATTTAAATAATCCAAAATTGGCAGAGCAAAACGCAATTATTATTTTTGCTGCCGTTGTTGTAAAAACACAGCTACATATACCGTTTAATGATGTGCCATTAATTGAGGGGCACATAAAATATATGCCCGAGGGCTTAAAAATAATGGCGTGTTATCTTTCTGCATATAAGGCCTACCTTGCGGGTGATTATGAGCGTTCAATAGGCATTGCACAAACCGCCATAAACTGCGCGGTAAATTATTATCCACTATGCTTAATGTATTGCTATATTATGTGCGCTATTGATTATATAAACCTATTAAAAAACGATGAAGCTAACGAATATATACAAAAAGCATGGGAAATAGCCCACAAACACAGTGTGTTTATGCCTTTTGTAGAGCACTATAGTATACTGCAGGGCTTGCTTGAGAAAAACTTTAAAAAATCTCATCAAAAAGACTATGAATATATAATATCACTTGCCCGAAAGTATAACACGGGTTGGTACACCGTATATAACCACAGAAACAAAGGTAAGGTTTCGCTTGAACTGACACCTACCGAGTTTACCATTGCAATGCTTTATTCGCGCAACTGGCGTGCAAAAGAGATTGCCGCGCAGTTACATATATCTGAACGCACTGTTTCAAATTATATTCAGGTAATTTATGAAAAGCTGAATGTAAACAGCCGTAAGGCCTTAGAGAATTATGTGTTAGAATAAATGTATATACGCGCCGTTCGTTTAGACGAACGGTGCTGTTTTGTTTTATATCGTTCGTTTAAACGAACAAGTGCTGCAACGAGAGTGGCTTGTTCGTCAAAACGAACGAAAATTCCTTAAATATGCCACTTTTTTAAAAAAACGTGTGTTTTTAAAGCATAAAAGTGTGTAAAAATTGGTGAAAAAATATTTTTGTTATTTTTAAATTTTTGCTCGTTTAAAATTCTTGTATGGGCCGTATAATTTATTTGTAAAACAAATTGTTAGGAGGAGGGCCTATGTCCAAAACTCAGACTCGCAGGTTTTGCTTATATGACGACATTGTAGAAGTAGCATTTGTCTATGATGAAGAATTTGGCAGATACTTTGGCGAGTATCCGGATTTTGACACAAGTCCACGCACAACACCTTGTGGCAGACGGTGGGTAAATGCCACCAAGCATGACTGCCCCTACGCTGATCAAGAATACGGCGACTGCGGTTCTTGCAAATATTACAAGAGCGAAAATGCAGGCGATTTAATTGGTGTTTGCGAAAACGAACAACTTACGAAAGGAAGCTGTATAAAATGAAGAACACAAAGAAAAGATTAAACAAATTTTTATCGGTCTTTTTGGCATTGACTATCGTATTTTCAATGTTTTCAGGTCTTGGTCTTACAGCAAGCGCTGCTATAAGGCATACAGGTAAAAGCGCCGATATTTCAACAATGGATTCGTGGAGAACATTGTTTCCGTCGGATAATACTAATCAGGCAGGCCGTATCTGGACCGATAAATCGGTATTTACTAATGCCAATGCGTTTCAAAATCTTAAGGATGTAAATGGTCAATCGGTAGATATATCAATGACCGACCCTGATGACAATTTCCTTGTAGCGCTATCGGCGCTTGCATCAAACAAGTCGATTGTTGGTTATTCATACACCCCAACCGATACAATGCTTGTGCTTGATGCATCGGCTTCGATGGGTAACAGCGGTTATGTTGATGACCTTGTTACAGCCGCTAATGATGCAATTGTAGAATTATTGGCGCTTAATCGCCACAACCGCATAGGTGTGGTTTTATATTCGGGTAGTACGCAAAACGGAAATTCAAGCGGTAACACTGCTACGGTGCTTTTGCCACTCGACAGATACACACACCCAAGTAATAGATTTCTTGTAAATAACGGTCAAAGCTCTATAAGCATAAACAGTCGTGTTCAAAACAAGGAACAGCAAGATACTAACAGATATATGTCGGAGTCCTCGAAAAATGTTGCAGGCGGCACATATATTCAAAATGGCGTTTATATGGCTATGGAACAGTTTCTTGATGTAAAGGACACCGTCATTCCCGACGGACAGCATCAGGCTGGTACCACCCGCACACCTATATTTGTGCTTATGTCTGACGGCGAGCCTACTACCGCCACCACCTATATCAATGGTAGGACAGGAAACAACCAAATAGGTATTGGCACCTCAAACTTAGGTGACGGCGCTACTGTAAGTGATGATGTGCTTTATGATGTGGTTGATTTCGTAAATCAGCTTACAGCTGCAAATGCAATAGCGCGTGTAGATTCACATTATAATGCAACAACTCCGCTTTTTTATACCTTAGGTCTTGGCGCCAACAATCAAACCCTTAACAGCTCGGTGCTTAATCCTTCGGGTTACACCAATACCGACTCGTTGTGGAGCGGTTATCTTGACACTGCAAACGGTTCGTCATTTATTACCGATATCGAGGAAAAGGAATATGACCGTTGGGGCCGTGATGTTACCGAGCAAGGTTCTATTACAAAGTTGGCTAATATTACCTCGGCTGACCAAAAAAATTATGTAACCCAATATTTTAAGGCAACAAATGCGGCGGGTCTTATTTCAGCATTTGATGATATCGTTAATCAGATTATCATTCAGTCACTTTATTACCCGACTCTTGTTGATAACGGCGACCATGACCATGATGGATATATCGAATTTATTGACGATATCGGTCATTATATGGATGTAAAAGACATAAAGGGCATAACAATAGGCGATACGCTCTTTACAGGTGAACGCTTAGCGGTAAACTTTACACCATCGGGAGGCGAGCTTATTAATCCCGACGGCTCGTACTCTGAGCTTGGTGACAATATGGTATGGTCGGTTATGGACCGCCTTGGCATTGCAACAGCAGCTGACGCTCGTGATCTTATCAACAGCGCTTATGAAACGGGTCAGTTAAGATATTACGAGTCAACAGGTGAGTGGTCAAACTACATCGGCTGGTATGCTGATGATGCTGGCAATTTCTTGGGCCATTGGCACGAAGGCCACACCGCCGCCGACAAACCCGACGGCGCTACCTTTATTAATAAATCATACGGTATGCTTGGTGAGGTAAACAGCGAGCATACAGCTACCGATATGATGTATGTGTCAACTCAAATTCACACACGCATTGCTGACGGTCACGTATCATTTATATGGCGAGTTCCTGCTTCTCTTATACCCGTTGTTTCATATAACATTACACTAAACGGAGAAACCGTTAAGGATGCCACCGAAGCGGATATTCAATATGATGCCTCAGAGCCTATCAGAATTATCTTCGAGGTAGGTCTTAGCGATGAAATAAACGCCGTAAACCTTAACGAAAAGGTTACTGACCCTACTGAGCACATAGTTGACGCAAATAACGACGGTATTTCAGACGACGGCAAATATTATTTCTACACTAACTGGTGGAGCGACGATAAGCTTTCACACGAAAATCCATCAAAAACCGAGGACACAATAGTATTTTTTGAACCGTCAATACAAAATGAGCGTTATTATTACGCAGAGGAAACTGCGGTTTATGTGAATACTGGCAGTGCTACAAACCCTGTTTATACACGCTACCGCGGTGCAATGCCGACAGCTACCGACGGCAACACCTATTACCGTGAATACGCTGTATTCGTAGGCAATGACATAGAGTTCTGGCACGAAGAAATGTCAGCGCATACCATTTCGGTATTAACGGCTGAAAATCAAAACTCTGACGGCACTTGGGATATACCAATGGGCACCGTTCACCGTGTGCTTGAACCATATAATCTTGAAAAGGCAGACAAAACACTTACCGCTACTCTTGATTACGTTCGTTACCCCGTGATTGAAGAAATACCCGAAAAAGACAGCTTTTATATCGGTTCGCTTCTTGGTAATAACGGACGAATTGCAGTAGATATTCCGCAGGGTATCAAGATTGCTAAGGTGGTTGATGAAACCCTTTACGGCACTGATGAAATATTTGAATTTACTGTAAATGCTATAGGTGTTTCGGGTGAATTTGAAGCTTATAAAGAGCTTGTAGACGGCACATTGACTTATGCTCCTGTTACATTTGCGGGCGGAACAGCGAATGTTAGTATGAAGGCAGGCGAGGCAGTTTATCTGTTAGGTCTTAATGAGGCCCAATATACCGTTACCGAAATAATCGGCGGCGATTATAAAGTAAGCTCTATAACAGTAAACGGCGTGGCTCAAGCCGGCACAACTGCTGCAAGCATAACCGTTGAGCAATTTAAGCTTGGCGAGGTTGTGTTTGAAAACACACTCGATGTTGCCGATAACACAATCGTTATAAGCAAAGAGATAGTTCACGACAATACTCTTACCTATAACGCTAATCAGGAATATACTTTCGAGTTTTATAACAAAGCAACACCAAATGACAAAGAAACCTTTAAAATAAAAGCAAATGAAACAAAAACCTTTAGTGGTCTTGCGGACGGCATTTATGTTGTAAACGAAATTGATATTCCCGCAGGCTATGCGCCTCGCAACAACAACATTGAAGTTGAAGTTAAAGATGACGCAGTGGTTCCTGTTCACTTTATCAACGACTACACACCCGCACAAGTTAAACCCACACTTACCGTTTCGGGCGCAAAGACCCTTGACGGCAGAGATTGGAAAGAGGGCGACAGCTTTAGCTTTAAGCTGCAAAAGCTTGAGGGCGCTAACTGGGTTGATATTGCCGAGCGTACAGTAGCATACGGCGACAGTGATTACGGCTATATGTTTGACTTTGACACTAATGCCGATTTAACAAATGTTGCTCTTACCACAGCTGGCACTCATTACTTCCGTATTTTTGAGGTTGTTCCCGCCCAAAAGCTCGGCGGTGTGACCTATGATTCAGATTACCGCTATTTCCACATCAATGTTACCGACGCTACAATGGATGGTTATCTTGAAATAGACAGCGTTGAGGCAGGCACTGCGGTTACTGTTACAACTACGGGCAACGGCGCTAATGTGGTTTGGAATGTAGATGCTGACTTTACAAATACCTATGCTGCAACGGGCGCTGACGATATAGTTGTCACTATCGACAAAACCGTTACCGACCGTGTAGGCGCAGGCACAGGTAAAGACGGATTTACCTTTGGCCTTTACACCGTAGGCGGCACAACACCTATTATGGAGAGTGAACCCACCGACCAAAACGGTCATACAGCATTTAATCTTACCTTCCCTGCAACAGCAGTAGGCAGAACCTATAACCTTGAAATTCGTGAAATAGTTCCCGAAAACAAGGTTGAGGGTATGATTTATGTTGAAACTCCCGTACCCGTTACAATCAAAATTGTTGATAATCTTGACGGCACAGTGACTGCGGTTGTTGAGACAGATACAGCCGACCTTGAGGGTATAACTGTAGACTTTGAAAATGTTTACGACCCGGCCGATGCCGAGGTTACACTCTCGGGCACCAAGGTTATGGAAGGCCGCGACTTTGACGCTAATGAGTTCACGTTTGAGCTTTATGAAGACGGCAACTCTGTTCCCAAGCTTGCAACAAACAAGTCTAAAGCAAACGGCGGCACATTCACATTTGAAAAGCTTACCTTTGACAGCATAGGCACCTATAACTACACTATCGCAGAAAAACGCGGCACACTTGGCGGCGTTAGCTATTCGGGTAAGGTTTACGATGTAGAGATTATTGTTACCGACGATACCGACAACGACGGCACGCTTAATGCCGAGGTTAAAATTGACGGTGCTACTGTAGCGGCTGACGCTATAACTGGGACAGTTGTATTTGAAAATATTTATACCGTAACAAGTGTAGATGTAACACTTGAAGCTACCAAGACACTTAACGGCCGTGAGCTTCAAGACGGCGAATTCAACTTTGCACTTAAAGACGTTGACAACAACACCGTAGTACAAGACGATGCAACAAATGCTGCAAACGGTAGAGTAGTATTTGATACTTTAACATTTGACAACGCAGGCACATATAACTATGTTGTATTTGAAAACGAGACTGACGGCAACGGTATAACGGTTGATAAAACCGAATATGCAGTTGTAATCACCGTAACTGATAACGGCGAAGGTCAGCTTTTAGCAGAGGTTAAGGTAAACGGTACGGTTGTTACAGGTTCTACAGCACAGGCAATAAGCTTTAACAACACCTATAAAACAGGTGTTACCGATATAATAATCGAGGCTACCAAGACACTCGACGGACGCGAGCTTCAAAACGGCGAATTTTCGTTTGAACTGTATGTAGATGATAAGCTGTTAGAAACCGTAACAAATGATGCTGATGGTAATGTTGTATTCGACAATATTGCGGTTGAAAATGCCGATGAATATGTATTTACTGTTAAAGAAGTTAAGGGCGATGCCGAGGGCGTTACCTATGACGAAACAGTTTATACTGTTACAGTAACAGCTACCGATAATGGTGACGGAACGCTCAGCCTTGAATATGCTTATGAAAACGAGCAAGGCGAGGTAGAGGAAGTTGTGTTTGAAAACAAATACACTGAACCTACACCAAAACCAAAGCCTGAGCCAAAACCCGAGCCTACACCGGAGCCACAACCGGAACCAACACCTGTTCCCGAAAAGCAGCCCGAATCCCCCAAAACCGGCGATAATACAAATCTTGCCGCATGGTTGGCAGTTGTATTTATAAGCGGAGCAATGCTTTTTGCAACGGGCAAAAAACTTAAGAGACTTAGTAAATAAGTCACAATAGAACATCACGGGGTGCGTTTTTCGCACCCCGTGATACTAAATAAAAAAATAAATTTAATATATTAAAAAAATAACTTGATTTTATTAAAATCTTGTTGTATAATAGCCCTTGCACCAAATAATTTGCCGGTGTGATGGAATTGGCAGACGTAGTGGACTCAAAATCCACCGGTAGCGATACCGTGCCGGTTCGAGTCCGGCCACCGGCACCAAATAAATCCTCGGATACATTTAATTGTGTTTGAGGATTTATTTTTTGCTTAAAAACATAAAAAGTATATGCGATTTTTTCTATAATGGTAAAAATATGATTTTTTCTGAAAAAATAACTTTGATAGAAATTTTTCAAACGATACTTTGTATTAAAAGAAAAAAATTAAACGAGTAGATATTTTAGAATAAAACCATAAAACAAATCGTTTGAAATATTCTGTTAAAT
>JAZUOS010000006.1:0-13595 GCA_045604765.1 Acutalibacteraceae bacterium
CTCTTTAAGCTGCTTGTGCTTAATGGGTTTATGTTGGGTTTTAAAACCTGTCTGCACATTGAATTCATGCGCGTTTACACTGCCGTTCATTAACTTGTACATTGTTTCAACATTGCTACCAAGCGAGTTTTCAAGTGCGCGAGCGTAACTTGTAACCACGTTTGATACTGCTTTTTTAGGTGAAATAATAGAGTCAAGTCCTAATTTTTCTGCCATAGCGGCAAGCTCGTTACGGTTAACCTTTGCAATAACGCGCGGTACATTCTGCGACTGCGCAAAAAACGAAATAAGTATATTTTCTTCATCCATACCTGTAAGCGATACAAACGCATCGGTGGAGGCTATTCCCTCCTCCATAAGCACCTCTTGCTCGGCGCCGTCACCGTTTATAACAACCGCTTCGGGCAGTTTTTCGGCAAATTGATTGCATCTATCAATATCTTTATCAATTATTGTAACATCAGTGCCCGAACGAATAAGCATTTTAGCAAGATAGTAGCAGGTTGTTGTAGCGCCCAAGATCATAACCGATTTTGACTGTTTTTTAGCAAGCCCTAACATTTTAAGCAACTTTTGAATTTCAATAAAGTTTGCAGTAAGGCATATATGGTCGCCTGTTTTAAGCACAAAATTACCGTCAGGGATATATACCTCATCCCCACGTTTTACAACCGAAATCAAAAAGTTTAAATTATATTTTTTACGCAGTTCAATAAGGCTCATTCCGTCAAGATGCGTACCTTCTTTGAGAACAAGCTCTATCATTGAAAAATTTCGTCTTGAAAATGTTTCAATGTTTATTGCTGCAGGTAGCTTTAATATATTAAAAATTTCTAACGCTGCTAAAAATTCGGGATTTATTGTAAGCGACAAATCAAGATACTGCTTAACCTGTCCCATTCGTTTATCGTTGAATTCGGGATTGCGAACACGGGCCACAGTATAGCCTGTGCCCATTTTTTTAGCAATAAAGCAGATAAGCATATTTATTTCATCAGAATTGGTTACAGCAATTAACAGCTCTGCTTTTGATACCTCTGCTTCGTTGAGCGTGTCGTTATCAACTCCGTTGCCGCAAACACACATAACATCATATATATTACTTATTTCATCAATAACCCTTTGATCGTTATCTATTACGGTTATGTCATGACCTTCGCTTTCGAGACTCTCAATTAGTGTAGCGCCGATTTTGCCGCCGCCTACAATAATAATTTTCATTAAACTACCCCATTTAAAAGTATTGGTTTTTTTATTATACTACACATATTATATTTTTTCCACTACTTTTTTTGCATTGACATAAACAAAAGACATAATTATAATAATTATAAAAATACGCTTTGGTGATAATATGAAAAAAAGTAAGAAAATAACCATTATTGTAATCAGTATAATTCTCGCGCTGATTCTATTACTGCTCTCGGCTTTTTGGATTTTAACCGCTATAGGCAAACATCAATTTCACAAGTACGATGCCAATATTTCAGCCGACTCGATAGAAATTGAGGACGAAAGCTCAATAATATATAATGGCAAAAAATATACTCTTAACAAAAACATAGTTAGCGTTTTGGTTATGGGCATTGATCGCGACAATGTAAATCAAAATTTGGGTAGCGGCAATAACGGTCAGGCGGATGTTATTTTTGTGGCAACTATTGACACAAAAACAAAAAAGGCTTGCATAATACCCATTTCGCGTGAAACAATGGTGGATGTAAATCTTTATACAAGCAACGGAGAATATGCAGGCCTTAAAAAAGAACAGCTGTGTTTAGCCTATGCTTACGGTAATAACGCAGAAGAATGTAGCCAAAATGTAATGACTTCGGTAAAAAGATTGCTTTGTGGAATAAATATAAGCTCTTATGTTACAATAGAGATGGATGGCGTACAAAAACTTACCGATATGGTTGGTGGTATTGAGATTACCTGCCTTGAAAATATAACCACAAAAAGATTAACAGCAACTAAAGGTCAAAAAATTAAATTGGACGGAACCAAAGCAACGGCTTATATCCAGTACCGCGGTGATGATACCGAGGCTAACAGCCGCCGTATGCAGCGTCAAAAGCAGTTTTTATCAGCACTTATGAACAAAACTGGTAACGCTGTGATAAACGATTTTTCAAACCTTTCAAAATACTATAACACTCTATCGCCCTATTTTTCTACCAACGTTTCGTTTGCGCAAATAACCTATCTTGCCCAACATTGCTTGAGCGTTAATTTCGGCGATGCGCTCGACTATAAAACAATCGACGGCACGCTGACACAAGGTGAAGATTGGATAGAATTCCATGCTGATGAAGAATCGGTACTACAAACCGTAGTTGATGTTTTTTATTTACCGAAAGAATAAAGCAAAGTCAGTCGCAAAACGCGACTGACTTTTTAGTTTGCAATATTATTTGTTAAAAGGATTGTCATTATTATCGTAAATCTGACAGATAACGTTTTGAATTTTAAGCGCTTCTTTTCCCGAGATTTCGAGCTCCTCCTCGCCCTTTACAGCATTGTAGAACTGTCTTATCTGCACCGCATGTTGAAAACCCCAATAATCTTTGCCGCCTGTATATTCAAACATATCTTCAGGCTTATTGGTTGCAGTTTCAACAGTGCCATCCTTATATCTTACGGTTGCCTCGTCATAAGAGAATATTGCCTTACCGTTTTCACAAAGCAAGCGTATTTCAATCGGTTCATCACAAAGATAGTTGTTCATTGCATAAAATGAAAGCAATGCGCCATTTTCATACTTAATAAGACCTTCGCCCGTATCTTCTACCACCATAATTTCGTGATTACGATTATGAAGTGTTGACTGAACCTCGACAGGCTTGCTACCAATCATCCAGTTGGCAAGGTCAATTGAGTGAATGGCTTGGTCAATAATAACACCGCCACCCTCCTTGTCCCAAGTGCCCTTCCAATCAGAATGGTCGTAATAATTATCGGGGCGATACCAGGTCAGTGTGGTTCTACCGCATTTAACGGGGCCTAACTTACCATCAAGAATACGCTGCTTTACAAGCTGTGACGGCGCATTATAACGGCATTGAAAAATAACACCGTATAGAACGCCACATTCCTCTGCGATTTCTACAGCCTTTACAGCATCTTCATATTTAATGCTCATCGGTTTTTCTGACAAAACATTTATGCCGGCTTTAAACGCATCAATTGACACAGGCACGTGCAAATAGTGCGGCAAGCAAATGTGAACAGCATCTAACTTTTCACATTCGAACATTTTTTTATAGTCGGTATAAACCTTGCCACCATATTTTTGTGAGGCCACGATTGCACGGTCCTCTTTGACATCGCAAACAGCAACAAGCTCTGCATCATCAAAAGCCTTAATAGAGTCAAGATGCATAACCGAAATATTACCGCAACCAATGACTGCAATCTTTAGTTTTTCCATAATTACCTCACAAATTATTAAGTATATCTATAACTGTTTCAAGTTCGTCCGGTTTAACTTTTTGAGGTGCTACGTCGTTTTTTACGCAGTCCTTAAAGTACGCAATCTCAACAGCATAAGCGCCACTCTTTGGTAGGTTAATTTCGCCCGTATCACCCGTAGCCGCTTCGTCCAAACTCACAGTGTTACCGCTGCGCTCATAAATCTTAAGCCCTTGACCTTCATTTGAGATTATTGCATCTTCAAACTGGAAGCGGAACTGCGCTGTAAACGGATAGCCACAAGCAAACCAAGAAGACTCGGCATTGATTGCAAAATCACCGAAATCATATGTAATGTTTATATAATCTTGATCCGATAACTTTGTGCGATAAGATTTAATATCTTTTGGAGCACCAAAAGCATAAATCATAAAGTCCAAGTCGTGAATATGAAGATCATACGGCACCAAACCGCTACGCTTTTCGTCTTTCATCCAATTGTCCCAACTCCAAGCCGGAAAAGCGCTAAGGCGCTTCATATCACCAAAAAGCAATTTACCGTATTTGCCACTTTCATAAACACTCTTAACAAATTCATATTCGCGCCAAAAACGAATAACGTGAGCCACCATAAATTTAACATTATTCTTTTCGGCGGCTTCATAAACTCGCTTAACATCTTCACGCTTTAAGGAAATCGGTTTTTCGCACAAAACATTTATACCGTGTTCCATTGCCTTTATAGAATAGTCAGCATGTAAATATGTAGGAAGACAAATGTCAAGAATGTCAAGTTCTTCGTTTGCAAGCATATCGTCAAAATCGGTGTAGTGCTTTATATCGGGGTATTTTTCCATCTGCTCGGGTCTTACGTCACAAAGCGCTACAAGCTTGACACCCTCTAAATTAAGCCACGCCGGAATATGCGCGCCGCTAATACCGCCAACACCTATTAAACCAACCTTTAGCATAGTGCGTCCCCTCCGTAAACCTCATTTATAATCTCTGTAAGATAATCCCTCGCGTGAATAATATCAGGCTTTTGCTGTTCATCCCAAATTTCACGCTCAATGGTAACATAAGAATCATAGCCAAGCGCTTTTAGTTTGGTAAATAATTTTTTAAAGTCAACAATACCGTCGCCCAAACGCACCTCGCGACCTAAAGAATGACCGTTTATTGGATAAAAACCGTCTTTTGCGTGAATATTGCGAACATATTTACCAAGCACATCCAAAGCGTCAACAGGGTTTGCCTTACCATAAAGGATAAGATTTGCTGTATCAAGATTAACACCAAGATTATCCATATTAACCTTTTCAAAGCAACGCATCATAGTAACGGGTGTTTCCTGACCTGTTTCAAAAAGCAAATACTGACCGTTCTTTTTAAGGTGACCAGCTACTGTGCGTATAGCAACGCAAAGCGGCGCAAAGTTAGGATCATTTGGATTTTCGGGTATAAAGCCCATATGGGTAACAACATCGGTAACGCCAAGCTTTTTAGCAAAGTCAGCGCCGTCGCAAAGATTTTGCACACGCATAGCGCGGTACTCAACCGGAACAAGACCGAGTGTTAGCTGACCGTCATAAAAGTCCCACACAACAGGACCGCCCCAACCGCACCAAAAGGCAGAAATGGTGACACCGTATTTATCACAAAGCTCTTTTACCATAGCAGCATTTTCATCGGTCCAATCTTTTGGATTCCAAGAGCCTAACTGGCAGTTGTCAAAACCAAATTCAATAAGCTGCTTGAAATATTCTTCAAGAACCTCACGTTTTGCCAAATGTATTACATTACCAATTTTCATAACATTTTTCTCCTTAAAGGATTGATTTTCTTGCAATTTTATGATAGCATATACAAAAATGTGCAAATTAGAATTTTTTGACTTAAAATTGTAAAATTTTGACTTATGACAAGAGGATGTTTTATGAAACTGAATTCTAAAAAAGAACTGACCCCTGTTGTATTTGGTGAAACCTCGGTAAAAATTTTAGAAACCAAATTAGGCGCCGATATGCTCGCCTTTGAACAGCACTGGCACGACCGTATTGAACTGCATTTGATAAAATCGGGTTGTCTTGAGCTATGTTGCAACGACCAAAATGTGTCGGTTAAAGCCGGTGAACTTTCAATAGTGTCCCCTACTATGCTGCATAGCGGTAAATCAAGCTATGAAGGATATGAATGCTATGTTATAATGTTTGAGGTTGCCGATCTTTACAACGGAACGGTATCTGCCAAGCAGTATGTAGAGCCTATTATAAACGGTAACATACGTTTTCAGTATAAAACAGATAATATTGATATTATCAAACTCGCTGACCGCATTGTTGAAATGCAGCTCAATCACAACAAATATCACCCTCTTGAAACGGTAGGCTGCCTTTACCGACTATTAGGCCTTTTGTGTGAGCATTGTATTGATGACTCCAATTCTCCATCGCAAAACCAAGAAAGCTTTGACAATGTTATAAGCTATATAAACTCTAACTTTACTAAAAATATTTCTGCCTCTGACATAAGCCAACGCTTTGGTTATGATGAATCGTATTTTTGTCGCAAATTTAAAAAATCCACCGGCATTACGGTAACAAACTATATACGCACGCAAAGACTTGAGCACGCCCGAAGACTGCTCGAAAAAACAAAGGAATCTATCCGACATATTGCGATTTCCTGCGGCTTTATAGATGCAGCCTATTTTACAAATTGCTTTAGGGCAATGTACGGTCTATCCCCTACAAAATACAGAAACAAATATACCAAGCAAAAAAATAAAGAACCTTATTGAAAAATAAGGTTCTTACTTTTTTATAAAAATTTCAATTAAATAATATTAACAGCATTAGCAACCAAAGCCAATACAAAGAAAGCGATAATGGCATACTTTGTCCAGCTTGCGAGCTTTGCGTTAACTGTGCGTGCCTTGTTCTTAGAAAGGAATGTGTCAGCAGCGCCCGAAATTACGCCGTTAACACCTGCGCGGTGACCCTGCTGAAGCAAGATAACAGCAATAATAATAAGGCAAACCAAAACCATAACTATTCCTAAAACAATTTCTAAAGCTCCCATTTTTAAACCTCCAATATAGAAATCGATACCTCGATAAAATTCGCAAAAACTATAATAACATAAAACAATTCATTTTGCAAGTGTTTTTTTACTATTTATTATGACAATTACATCCGCCAAAAAGCTTGTCAATATTAAGCCGCTTTTCATCCTCGTTTTTTATAAAATCAAGTGTTCGAAACAAATCTATGGGCGCGCAGTCGGCATAGTACGCATCAAGCACAAAATTTTCTGCCGCTACATGCAGTGCGCTACGCAGTATTCCGTCAGCAAGCGGAATATCACTTTGCGGCTCCACAGCAAAAACGGTCATTGTTTTTTGAGTAAGACTATAAAGGCAATAACCTAAAACCGTATCCCCCGTGCTTGCTATAACGCAGCCCGCATTTTCATCGGCTTTAATATTGTGATTATTAAACAACGCGGTGATTTTTGATTTATCTTTGCAAGGAATTACACTAATCACTGCTCATCTTGCCTTTCTTTAGAAATATTTTCAAGGCGTGTAAGCTCGCGTTCGTTAAGCTCACGCCAAGAGCCCGGTTTTAAACCGCCCAGCTTTACGCCCGCAATTTCAATGCGTTTTAGTCTTAGCACATTAAGCCCTACCGTATCGCACATTTTTCTTATCTGACGGTTTCTGCCCTCTTGAATAATAAAGCTAAGCACCGTTCGGTCCTCGCGGCGTTCTATAACAAATACATCGCAGGGCAATGTCTTTTTACCGTCGATAACAACGCCCTCGCAAAGTCGTTTAATCTGGTCATCGTCTATAGCGCCGCCTACCGTTACGCGATAGGTTTTATTTACATGACTCCGCGGATGAGTAATTATATTAGCAAGCTCACCGTCATTGGTCATTATTAGCAAACCCTCTGAATCACGGTCAAGACGACCTACGGGAAACACCTTAACGCCAACATCTTTTACAAGGTCGGCAACATTTTTGCGGTCAAATTCGTCGCTCATCGTAGTTACATATCCACGCGGCTTGTGCAGCATTATGTAAACCTTTTGTGTAACTGCTACAACATTCTTACCCCTGACAGTTACCTTGTCACGCTTGGGGTCAACCTTGTCTCCAAGCGTGGCAATTCTGCCGTTTACACGCACCTTGCCGGCTTCTATCAATTCTTCGGCTTTTCGGCGAGATGCAATACCGCAAGCCGACAAATGTTTTTGAAGTCTTATTTTATTATCCTTCATCTTAAACTCCTAAACTCTAAAGAGTATACTTTTAAAAATTTCAAAAAATAGAATTAGTTTGTTTTGTTTGTGATTTATATCCTGCTGAGCAGTAATCTCCAAATCAGCCACCGACACATCATTGCAACAATAGCTTATACTGCCTATTTGCTGACCTTTTTTTATTGGAGCATACACAAAGTGTGGCAGCTTTATTAAATAATTAACCGAAGAATTTTCGGTTATGTTAACTGTGGCTGACGGAATATATGCCTTTATTTGCTCACCGTTTGCAACATCAATATAAATCTCATTTTTTCGCGGTGAAAACACTTTGCTTTCTATAAGCGATAAACCCAAATCAAGCAGCGTTCGATGGTCGACCCAATCGTTACCGTCATTAAGCGTTACGGCAATCACAAGCTTGCCGTCTTTTTTTGAAGCAGACACCAGGCACCTACCCGACTTTTTTGTAAAGCCCGTTTTTACACCAACAATATCATCATACATTTTAAGCAGCCTGTTATGATTTGTAAGGGTGCGGTTATAGGGTGGGTTACCGTAGCACAACCGCGCTGACTGTGACGCTGCTGCCTTTGCAAAGCTTTCGTTTGCAAGCGCCTCTTTTGCAATAAGCGCCAGCTCATAAGCCGTGGTATAGTGCTCTTCGGCGTCAAGACCTGACGGCGTTACGAAATGAGTATCCTTAAGACCCATTTTTTCGGCGCGCTCATTCATAAGGTCAACAAATTTACTCACGCTACCACCAATCGCTATGGCTGTGGTATTAGCAGCATCATTACCGGACGCGAGCATCATACCGTAAAGCAAATCGTGATACGACACGGTATCTCCAACCTGCAAGCCCATAGAGGAGCCCTCAACCGTCACCATTTCACGAGTGGTGACAATCTCTTGGCTCAAATCACCGCCAAGCTCACAAAGCAGCAATGCCGTCATAATCTTGGTGGTGCTTGCCATTGGCAGTCGCTTGTCACAGTTTTGCGAATATAAAATCTCACCTGTGTAGCCGTCTATTACAACCGCCGCTTTAGCTGAAATATTTATAGCATCAACACAAGTTAAGCTTGACAACAAAACCAAACAAACTAATAAACAAGCTAACCTTTTCATCAAACCTCACCCATAAATTTTATGAGTGAAGCCGCACGGTTTATGTGATTATTTTTCAAGCGGTATTTCGGTCTTTTTTTCAAAAAGACTTTTTACCTTATCAATAAGCTCGGGCGCCATATTAATTGCCTTGTCAACGGCGCTAAGCTCGTTATAAACCGGCATCATATGAACATTGTCACCGTTGATGCATATAAACGCTACGGGATGAACGGTAACACCGGCGCCGCCGCCGCCCCCGAATAATTGTTGATTGTTTTTGCTCGGAAAATCACTGCCACCGGTAGCTAGACCAAAAGAAACACGCGATACGGGCAAAAGCGTAATATTACCCACCACAATAGGAGAACCGATAATTGTGTCGGCATCAACCATAGCGCGAAGCTTATCCATAGTGGTATCCATAACGGCTTTAATGTTATTTTCACTCATATTGTTCACAATCCTTATCTTATAATTTAAAGTTTTACGATAAATTTTCTTGCGGCTCAAGCTCTTCGGAAATGCTTAACTGCTCGCCAATATCATTTACCTCAGGGTTATCTTTGGGTAGTGGCGGCAGGTCACTTAAATCATTAAGGCTAAAGCTGCGTAAAAATGTTTTTGTTGTACCGTAAAGCAGCGGTCTACCGGGCAGTTCGAGTCGGCCACGCTCTTCTATAAGACCTTTTTCAACCAAAGTTGAAACGACACCCGAACAGTCAACACCGCGCACCTGCTCTATAAAAGCGCGTGTTACAGGTTGGTTATAGGCAATTACCGCCAAAACCTCAAGCGCTGCGGGCGACAGCGGAGTGCGGCGTTTTATATCAAAAGCCTTTTTAATATAGGGCGCGAACTCCTCTAATGTTACAAGCTGATATGTGTTTTCAAGTCTTATAACCTTAAAACCGTTTTTGTTAGCTTCAAATTTGCTTTCGAGCTCTTTTATATATTTCTCAATTTCTTCGGATTTAATCTCAAAGGTCTGCGAAAGTCTTTCTATGCTTATGGGGTCACCCGAAGCAAAAAGTACTGCTTCAAGTGCTGCTAATGTCTGTTGTTTGTTCATCCTCTTTTATGCCCCTTAATAATCTTAATTTCTGCGTCCTCTGCGCTATCGCCGCTAATCTCTATACGGTTTGCCTTGCAAAGCTCAAGCACTGCCAAAAACGTAGCAACCAGCTCCGAGCGGCTTCGAGCCGTTTTATAAAGCGAGTTAAGTTTGCTTTTGCCACCCGTTACAAGCTTTCTTATTACAAAAACAATCTTGGTTGATACCGAAACTATCTTCTTTGCAACTATTTTTGTAAACGGTGTAACATTTGGCGGCAAGCGACGCTGACCGCGACCGACAGCAGCAAGGTAATATTGATACATAACATCACTACTGTGTACTAATTCATAGGTTTTGTCAAAATCATATTCGGTGGGTACTCTTACAAAGCGGTCAAAGCCCGCAGTCATATTTCCAAGCTTTCCAGCCATTTCTCGACAAAGCTGATACTCAAGCAATTCGCCTGTCAGCTCCTCTTTAAGCCTTACAATCTCATCGTGTTTTGGAAGCAGGCTTACTGTTTTAATATAAATAAGACGTGACGCCATTTCAAGAAATTCGCTTGAAATTTCCATTTCTTGACTGCGAAAGACTTCCATCTGCTTAAGATACTGTTCAATCAGAACCGACAGCTGAATGTCATAAATATTAAGCTTGTTGCGCGCTATAAGCTGTAGCAGCAAATCAAGCGGGCCTTCAAAATTTTCTATCTTGTAAGACAGTGTTACCGTCTGTTCCATTATTCACACTCCAAGTAGTTTAAAGGGTAACTGCGCCAAATAATATAACGCATCAAATAACTTTAAATTCAAGAAATTAAGTGGTCCATCAAGCAAACCTGAATAAACCAAAACAAAAATACCTATAAATATATATCTTTCGTATCTCATAATCTGAAAGTATATTCGTTGTGGTAAAAATACAAAAAGTATTCTTGAGCCGTCAAACGGCGGTACAGGTATTAAATTGAATACCGCAAGACTGATGCTTATTATTGCAATATATAACAAGAAATAATACAACTGTTCAATTATTGCATTTTCAACCAAGCCGGTAACTTTCAAGATGTTGTTAATTAAAAGCATTATAAATGCTAACACTATATTAGAAAGCGGACCTGCAAGTGCCACTAATGCCATACCCCATTTGGGATTTTTATAATATCTTGCATTTACCTGAACAGGTTTTGCCCAACCAATACCCAAAAGCAATATACCCAAAGCACCCATTAGGTCAAAATGTGCCATTGGGTTAAGGGTTAGTCTTCCCTGATATCTGGGTGTAGGGTCACCAAGCTTGGTAGATACAAAGCCGTGTGCCCACTCGTGTATTGGTAGTGTTATAAATATAACCGCCAAAGATGATAAAAGCATTATCAACATATCGGCAAATCCATAACTATTTCTAATAGCATTAATTAACAAGCACTAACACCCCAATCTAAATATATTTAATACATTATATAACATTATTGACAAAATTACAAGCAAAATATACCCTTAATATTTTCTTAAAGTTGCCGCTATTGATTTTTCAAATGTTTGGTGATATAATGTTTTGGCTATGGAAATTTTAAAACTGATTATTAAAATCATTGACACGGTTTCAAACTTCATTGGCAAACTGCTAAAATACAAAGTCATTTACAAATTAACCGGTGTTTTCTTCACAAGAAAATTTAAGGAGGCTAAACGCAATCACAAGTATGCAATACTTGTTGCCGCCCGCAATGAAGAAACGGTTATAGGTAATCTTATTGACAGTATAAATCAACAAGATTACCCGCGTGAGCTTGTAACGGTTTTTGTAGTGGCAGACAACTGCACTGACAATACCGCTAAAATAGCACGTGAACTCGGTGCTGTTTGTTACGAACGCTTTGACCCCGAACATCGCACAAAGGGGTATGCGTTACAGTTTTTGGTAGAAAACATCAAGCGTGATTACGGTGTAGAAAGCTTTGAGGGCTATTTCATTTTTGATGCGGACAACCTTTTAAAGCAGGATTACATAACCCGTATGAACGAATCGTTTGATGCGGGGCAAAAGATTGTAACATCCTACCGAAACACCAAAAACTTTGGCGATAATTGGATATCTGCTTCCTACGGCGTGCATTGGTTGCGTACCATCCGTAATGAGCACCGCGCCCGCTCACTTTTTCATTTGGCAACACGTATTCAGGGTACGGGGTTTTTGTTCGCGCACGAGCTAATTAAAAACGGCTGGAACTATGTATCTCTTACCGAGGACCGCGCCTTTTGCGCCGATGCGGTAGCGCAAGGCTATCAAATTTCCTACAATAACGATGCTGAATTTTATGACGAGCAGCCCATAGATATGAAAATTGCTTGGCGACAGCGTGTTCGTTGGGCAAAGGGCCATTTGCAAGCGCTGGTTGAAACGGGTCCAAAGCTGCTTAAGCACATTTTTGTAACAGGCGGCGCGGCAAACCGCGACTATCCAGATGCTCCTTGGTATAAAAAGCTGTTTAACAATATAAGACTTCGTTTTATGAGCCTAGATATGCTTTCAGTGGTTTACCCTCGTTCACTAATGATTTTGTTTAAAAGAATAGCAAAATACTATCTTGTTTTTTCGTTAATTCTTATAGGCTGGCAATGCTATGATTTTGATTTCTTAAAAATTAAGGCACTCGGTCAAACTATTTGGGGCGGATTACACTTTGACAGCTCTGAGCACGGCGCTTGGACAGTAATTGCTATCCTCACCCTTTCGGCGTTTTACGCATCGTTTGTAAGCTACTTTAAAAATATTTTCACCGCCGTTTATATCTATTTTATAGAGCGCAAGCACATAGAGCATATACCGTTTTTCAAAAAGGTTTGGTTTTGCCTCACGTTCCCAATATTTGATATTATTGGCAAGTTTTCACTGCTTATTGCACTGTTTAAAAAGGTTGAATGGAAGGCAATTCCCCATACCTCAAGCGTTAAAATCACCGACATAAAAAACGGCGCTTCGCTAAAAGACAATTACACAACAAAGACATAACAAAAAATTAACTCTTGCTTTCGCAAGAGTTAATCTTGTTATATCGCTTTTATGGTTTCCATTACATATTCGCCAAACTGGGCGCAGGTAGCTCCGTCGGTATCTCCTGTAACGACAACCTTTTTCTCGGTTTCTGTGCATATGCTCAAAGCTTTGTTAAGCTTTGCGGCCTGTGCCTTAAAGCCGATATGATTAAGTAGCATTTCTGTTGCTTTGAAAATACTTGTTGGGTTAGCATAGCCACCTATACCCTGCTCTATCATACGTGGCGCTGAGCCGTGAATTGCCTCAAACATAGCGTAGCGGTCGCCAAGGTTCATACTGCCGGCAGTGCCAACACCACCTTGAATTTGAGCCGCTTCATCGGTGATAATATCACCATAAAGGTTTGGCATTAAGAAAACCTCAAATCCACTGCGGATTTTCTCATTCACAAGGTTTGCGGTCATAATGTCGATATACCACTCGTCAGCATTGATTTCGGGGTATTCCTTTGCTATTTCGTGACATATTTCCGAAAACTTGCCATCGGTCTTTTTCATAATATTAGCCTTGGTTACAATAGCAACATTCTTTTTGCCGTTATTACGAGCATATTCAAAGGCAGCTCTCGCTATACGGCGTGTACCCGCATTAGTTGTTACCTTAAAATCAAAAGCCAATGTGTCGGGAATTTCGACACCTTTTGAGCCTAACACATATTCACCCTCGGTGTTTTCACGGAAGAAGGTCC
>JAZUOS010000007.1:0-3219 GCA_045604765.1 Acutalibacteraceae bacterium
AGGTTTTGACACAAGAGGTTTTTTGTGTTAAAATAGCCGTGCGAGTTGGTTACGCGGTTGCGCATAACTTTTTATGTGAGGAAAGTCCGAGCCCCACAGGGCAGAATAACAGCTAACGGCTGCCGAGGGTGACCTTAGGGAGAGTGCAACAGAGATATACCGCCGTAAATGCTTGGGGCAACCCTTGAACCTTTGCTTTGCAAAGTGCCTTTTACGGTAAGGGTGGAAAGGCGAGGTAAGAGCTCACCTACCAAATGGAAACATATTGGTACTGTAAACCCTATTTGGAGCAACGCTGAATGTGGCTATACATTTGCCCGATGTGCCACGAAAAGCGGCTTGAGCGCGCAGGCGACTGTGCGTCGAGATAGATGACCGCGCACGACAGAACTCGGCTTATAGACCAAGTCGCACAAAAAAGCACTTCTTGTGAAGTGCTTTTTTAATTAAATCCGCCCTTTTGGGTGGATGAAATATTGCAAGCAATATTAAATCCTCGCACACTCGGATGAAATCGCTGCGGCGGTGGGTGGATTTAATTTCATATTTTTCCGTAAGGAAAAATATTTCATCAAAGGTAAAAACCTTTGATTTCTTCGTGAGCAAGTGCTCACGATTTCATTCTTTGTACTTATACCCATCCCAATCCTTGTCTACTATTTTACGGTTTTCTTGGCGCGGTAGTCCCTGCGCAATTTTTGGGAAATCGTTGTCACTGTCAGCGGTTGGTTGTATCTCATAAGTTCCGTATTTATTAAGCAGTTCATAAACTGTTTCGGGCTGAGAAGCTACATAATCTTTTTTAGTTATTTTGTTTTTTTCTTTCATATTATCACCTGTAATATTTTTAACAAAAAATTCACTGTTATTCCCTTTGACATATATAAATATATATGTTATAATGCAAGGTACGATAATATACTCTGGAGGAGTAAAAATGTTAGACATCAAATTTATTTGTGAAAATCCCGAGCTTGTAAAGGAAAATATTAAACGCAAGTTTAAGGATAATAAATTGCCGCTTGTTGATGAGGTTATTGCGCTTTATAACGAAAAGAAGGATGCAAACAACCGTGCAAACGAGCTTCGTGCAAACCGCAACAAAATAAGCAAACAAATTGGTATGCTTATGGCGCAGGGTAAACGCGACGAGGCAGAAGAAACCAAAAAGCTTGTTACTCAGCAGGCCGAAGAGCTTAAGGCACTTGAGGAAAAAGAGGCTGAGCTTGAAGTTAAGGTTCGCGATATTGTAATGAAAATACCCAATATTGTAGACGAGAGTGTGCCTGTTGGTCGCGACGATAGCGAAAACGTTGAAGTAAAACAATACGGTGAAAAGACAGTAGTTGATTTCGAAATCCCCTACCACACCGATATTATGGCGCTGTTTGACGGCATTGATAAAGAAGCCGCAGGTCGCGTTGCGGGCGAAGGTTTTTATTACCTTATGGGTGATATCGCCCGTCTTCATTCGGCAGTTACCGCTTATGCGCGTGACTTTATGATTGATAAGGGCTTTACCTATTGCATTCCACCATTTATGATTCGCAGTCACGTAGTATCGGGCGTTATGAGCTTTGAAGAGATGGACGCTATGATGTATAAGATTGAGGGCGAAGATCTTTACCTTATCGGCACATCAGAGCACTCTATGATAGGCAAGTTTATCGACACCATCACTCCTGAAGAAAAGTTGCCTCTCACTCTTACCAGCTATTCCCCCTGCTTCCGCAAAGAAAAGGGCGCTCACGGCATAGAGGAGCGTGGTATTTATCGTATTCACCAGTTTGAAAAGCAAGAAATGATTGTTGTGTGCAAACCCGAGGATAGTATGGAATGGTTTAACAAAATGTGGAGCTATTCTGTAGAGCTTTTCCGCAGTCTTGATATACCTGTTCGCACACTTGAGTGCTGCACAGGCGACCTTGCCGACCTTAAGGTTAAATCTTATGACGTTGAGGCTTGGAGCCCCAAGCAACAAAAGTATTTCGAGGTTTGCTCTTGCTCAAATCTTGGTGACGCGCAGGCTCGCAGACTTGGTATTCGTGTAAAGGGTGAAGACGGCAAAAAGTATCTTGCTCACACACTCAACAACACAGTTGTTGCTCCCCCTCGTATGCTAATAGCTTTCCTTGAAAATAATCTTACTTTTGACGGCGAATATTATACCGTTAAAATTCCTGCCGCATTACAACCCTATATGGGCGGCAAAACCGAAATCAAAGCCATTAACAAATATAACGGCTAATCTTTAAAGAGGTGAAATTATGGAAGAATATACCCCTAAACATTCAAACACCCCACAACGCGATATCAAAAAAACCAATAAAATAATTTATTATGTAGCTATTGCCGTTGCGGCAGCGTTACTGCTGGCGTCAATAATTATTCTTTGCGTTAAATTCTTTGGCGGCAGAGAAGATTTTGGCGATTATAAAACCAACACATCTTCTACAGCTTCGACTGTTTTGCCTGCAAACCCTATAGACTTTAAAGCAATTCAGGCAGAAAACCCCGATGTTTGTGCTTGGATTCAGCTGCCGGGCATTGAGGTTATCGACTACCCTATTCTGCAAAGTGCGCCTGAGGCTGACGATAATTTTTATCTCGACCACGATATAAACGGCAATCAAAAGCGTGCAGGCTCAATCTATATTCAAAAACTTAACTATAAAGATTTCAGCGACCCTGCTACTCTTATTTACGGTCACAATATGCTAAACGGCACAATGTTTGGTCAGCTTAAAAAATTCCGCAACAAAACATTTTTTGAAGAAAATCGCGAAATATTCATTTATACTCCCGGTCATATCTTAAAGTATGAAATCATATCTGCATTTATTTATGATGACAGACATATCATTAACTCGTTTAACTTTGAGATAGAAGACGAGCGACAGCAATTCTTTAACGAATGTGTAAACCCCACCAGCTTTACAAAGAATGTTGTTGATGGCGCTACACTTGACAGTAATGATAACATTATTGTGCTCAGCACCTGCACATCCAACGACAGTGAGCGTTACTTGGTTGTTGGCAAGCTTATAAGCGACACCGAAACCACAAAATGATATTATAACACTTAAAAAGCGTTGATGAAAATTGAACCGCCCCAATTTGTGCGGACAGCACAAAAAAGTGCTCTATGGTAGCGAAAATTAAATTTTAAGCAATATACTGACTTCGTTTTTCGAGCGGAGTCAGTTTTGTTTTAAGTTG
>JAZUOS010000008.1:0-108390 GCA_045604765.1 Acutalibacteraceae bacterium
GTATTAAAAAAGGATTAATTGCTTAATCCTTGATAGTATTATGTGAAACTATTTTTAAAATTTTCAAGTAAAATTTTGGTGTTTTATGAAATATATTGAAACTTTAAATTATATACACTCTTTGGGCAAATTTTCGCATACTGCTTCACTTGAGCGCATAACCGCAGTTTGCGAAAAATTAGGCAATCCGCAAAATAATTTTCGCTCAATTCATATTGCTGGCACTAACGGAAAAGGCTCGGTCAATGCTTTTGTGTCAAGCGCCTTAAAGGTTGCAGGTTACAAGGTGGGAACCTTTGTATCGCCTTATATTGTCGATTTTTGCGAGCGAATACAAATAAACGGTGAATATATAAGTCAAGAAGATTTGTGCCGCCTCTCGCAAAGGGTTATTGACGCAAAAATAGATTTGACCGAATTTGAATTTATAACTGCGGTTGGTTTTTTGTATTTTAGCGAAAATAAAGTTGATATAGCAGTACTTGAAACGGGACTTGGCGGCAGATTTGATGCTACCAACGTAATAGATTCGCCACTTGCTTCGGTTATCACTAAAATTGGCCTTGACCATACCACCGTTTTAGGTGATACGATTTCACAAATTGCAGAAGAAAAATGTGGAATAATAAAAGGTAGCGCCGTTATTACAAGTTGTAATCAACCGCAAGCGGCATATGATGTTATAAAATCTTGTTCACAAAATGTAATAATACCTAATATAAATGATTTAACCAATGTTAAAACTTCGATTTTGGGCAACAGTTTTACTTATAAAAACGAAAACTATAAAACAAGTCTTGGCGGTGAATATCAAATTGAAAACGCTCTTATTACAATAGAAACGCTTAAAAACTGTGGACTTAATATAAACGAAATTCAAATACAAGAGGGTTTAAAAAATGCGTTTATACCTGCCCGCCTTGAAGTAGTAAACCAAAATCCGCTTATCGTAATTGACGGCGCGCACAACCCCGACGGCGCTGACGCGCTTTGTGCCGCGCTTAAGGAACACAAAAACATTACCGCAGTTATAGGCGTTATGAAAGACAAAAATTATAAATCGGTTTTATCAAAAACATTACCTTTTTGTGAAAAGGTTATTTGCGTAAAGCCCAATGTTCCACGGGTATTACCCGCCGACGAATTGGCTGTTATTGCCCGACAGTATTGCAAAAACGTTATTGTATGTGATGATTTAAACGGCGCTTTGGCACACATGGACAATAACGCCACCTTTATTTTCGGTTCACTTTATTTGGCAAGCGAAATCAGACCGCTTTTAAAGAAATAAAAAACCATAATTTGACAACTTGATATGACAATTTTTTTTAGGACAAGTCTTTATACTTATATAAAGACTTGTCCTTTTAATATTTCATTTATCAAAGAGGTGTTTTTATGTCAGTAGATATTAGCGTAAACGGTGAAGTAACAACCGCCTATATAAGTGGTGAGCTTGACCATCATTCAGCTGCTGCTATTCGCGCGGCTATTGATAACGCGGCAGAGCTTAATATGCCGTCACTATTAGTGCTTGATTTTACTCGCGTCAGTTTTATGGACAGCTCGGGTATTGGTCTTGTAATGGGCAGATACCGCAATTTGTCGCGGCGTGGCGCAAAGCTACACATCACGGGAACTTCACCACAAATTTATAAAGTGATGAAATTATCAGGAATTGAAAAACTTTCAACCATTGACGAACCAAAATTCAAGGAGATGTAAATATGGAAATTATAAACAAATTCAGTATGAATCTATTATCGCGTTCGGCAAACGAGGGGTTTGCCCGCGCCACCGTTGCGGCATTTGCGGCGCAACTTGACCCAACGCTTGAAGAAATAAACGATATTAAAACCGCCGTAAGCGAAGCGGTTACCAACTGCATAGTTCACGCATACCGCGAAGGACTTGGTAAGATTTACATAAGCGGTGAAATTACCAATACAAACATAATAAAAATCAAAATTCGTGATAACGGTTGCGGTATTGAAAATGTCGAAAAGGCTATGGAGCCGCTGTTTACCACTGTGGGCGGTGAGCGCGCGGGACTTGGCTTTGCGGTTATGCAGTCGTTTATGGATGATATCCGCGTGCGCTCAAAGGTGGGTAAAGGCACTACTGTAATGCTTACCAAAAAAATAGCGCCGCGTTATACCGTCAATGGTTGATGCACTTGCGCGCGCCCAATTTATAGAGAGCAACCTGCCGCTTGTTCATTCACTTTGCAAACGCTTTGTGGGCCGCGGTATCGAGTATGACGACCTTTTTCAAGCAGGGTGCGTCGGTCTTGTCAAGGCGGCAGACGGCTTTGACGAGGATAGAGGCCTTTGTTTTTCTACTTATGCGGTACCTGTGATTTTGGGAGAAATTCGTCGTATGTTTCGCGATGGTGGCTCGGTTAAGGTGTCGCGCAGCTTAAAAGAGTTGTCGCTTAAAGTAACACGCGTAAAATCTCAGCTTGAATTAAAGCTCTCTCGCGAGCCTACTGTTAATGAATTGGCGTTGGAGCTTGGTGTCACGCCCGAAGAAATTACTGAGGCGCAGTCGGCGTCACTTCCTACAGTGTCGCTTACTTATGAAAATGACGACGGTACAAACGAAATGGATGTTGCGGTAGCAGGCCCCGAAGAATTGCTCACAAATAAATTGTTGCTTCAAAGAGCGTTCGCCTATTTAGATGACACCGAACAGCAGATAATACGCTGCCGTTATTTCGAATATCTTACTCAAAATGAAACAGCGGCAAAACTTGGTATGTCGCAGGTGCAGGTATCGCGCGCTGAAAAGAAAATACTGCTAAAACTGCGTGCGGTTATAGGCTCGGTCGCTTGACAAAAAAATCATTTAATTGTATATTTATATATGTAGCGTAGGGGTCATTCTTGAATGACCCTCGGGCGATTCACGAATCGCCCTTACAATAAACATTCATAATGCGACAAGGGGAACGAAAATGCAACCTATATTATATGTTGTAATACCTTGCTACAATGAGCAAGAGGTGCTACCCATTACAGCGCCGTTATTTTTACAAAAAATCAACGATCTATATATTGACGGCAAGATAAGTGTCAACAGCCGCATACTTTTTGTAAACGACGGAAGTAAAGATAAGACTTGGGATACTATTACCGAGTTATCAAGTCTTGACGAGCATTATTGCGGTATATCACTCAGCCGCAACCGCGGTCATCAAAATGCTTTGCTCGCGGGCCTTATGGAAGCAAAAGACAAATGTGATATTACAATTTCGGTCGATTGTGACGGTCAGGACGATATCGACGCTATTGATAAAATGGTTGACGAATATTTGTCGGGCTGCGATATTGTCTATGGTGTGCGCAGTGACCGCAAAACCGATACCGCTTTTAAGCGTGGCACCGCTCAGTTCTTTTATAAATTGATGAAGGCTATGGGTGTCGATATGGTATATAACCACGCCGACTACCGCCTTATGTCATGTAGAGCGCTCGAAGCGTTATCACAGTTTAAAGAGGTTAACCTTTTCTTGCGCGGTCTTGCGCCAATGGTTGGCTTTAAATATTCTTGCGTTGAATATTCTCGCAAAGAACGTTTGGCGGGCAAAAGCAAATACCCGCTTAAAAAAATGCTGTCATTTGCAATGGATGGCATAACAAGCTTGTCGGTAAAACCCATCCGCCTTATTACAGCGTTCGGCTTTATTGTGGCGGCAACAAGCCTTGTTGGTATTATATGGTCGGTGGTTACGGCACTCATTGGCTCAAGCGTTGCAGGCTGGGCATCAACCGTCAGCATAATTTGCTTCCTTGGCGGTGTGCAGTTGCTTAGTCTTGGTGTTATCGGCGAATATATTGGCAAGATTTATCTTGAGGTAAAGGCAAGACCAAGATATATAATCGATAAAAAGACGGATGAAATTAAATAAGCATTTGTAAGGAACGATCTTGTGTCGTTCCTTTTTTATATTGTCACCATTTTCCCTGTCCTACAATAAACTGTAAAGAGGGACAATAAATTTTGAATAAAGGAGAAAGGCTATGAATTATATGGATACTAACTACCGTATGCCTCGCGATATGTCTGCTGAAAAGCAGGTTCTGGCTATGGCTTTTGTAGAGTGCCAAAAAATTAATTCCGTATACGATGTTGATACCGGTTTTTCTTGCGGCACAATATTTCCTTGTCTTAACAAACCTCTGAGTGTAGGAGGCGCATGGCGATGAATGAAAAAATGATGATAAAAAGAAAAATCCACGCTCTTGATTTTGCAATAAAAGAAACCGAACTGTTTCTTGATACCCATCCGCGCGACCAAAAGGCGTTGCATATGCTGCACGAATACCGACGTCGCAGAAAAGAAGAGCTCGAGAAGTTTGAAAAACGATTCGGTAAATATATTGTAACAACTGATGATGTGCAGGGTCACGACTGTTGGGAATGGATTGACTGTCCATGGCCATGGGAAAGGCAGGTATGATGTATGTGGAAATATGAGAAAAAATTACAATACCCTGTAAACATTAAAAATCCAAATCCTAAACTTGCAAAAATAATTATAAGTCAGTATGGTGGCCCCGACGGTGAGCTTGGTGCGTCTATGCGTTATCTTACCCAGCGTTACGGTATGCCTTATAACGAGGTTAAAGGGATCCTTACAGACATCGGAACCGAAGAGCTTGCTCATATGGAAATGATCTGCGCAATGGTTTATCAACTCACCCGTAATCTCACACCCGAGCAAATTAAAGCGTCGGGCTTTGATACCTACTTTGTAGACCATACCGCAAGCGTGTATCCGATAGCGGCATCGGGCTTACCTTGGCGAGCTGAGTATATTCAGTCAAAGGGCGACATTATCGCCGACCTTCATGAAGATATGGGCGCAGACGCTACCACTTTGTAAGTACAACCAAGAGCCAAATTATACACAAAATAATGCAAGTTTTTTTGCGCAAACTTTACAAAAACACAAGAAATTGGGCAAGCTGTTTTCAAAAAAGCAAATATTACTAAACACGTACAAATTCATTCTTTTTTGTGCGTGTTTTTTATTTTGGAGGAATAAAAATGTCAGAATATAGATTAGAAATAAAACAAGTGGTAGATTATCCTCGCTGTAGGATTTACCGACAACTGATACAATACTTAATAAAGGACCCGAACATTCGCTCAGGCGGCAGTTCGGGTCTTTTTTATTATACGGTATTGTGCTGTTATGCAAATTTCAGAACATCATACAAAAGGATAGACGGAATAAGTTATACCGTTTATCCGGGTGAATGGATTTGTAGAACAAATGAACTGAAAGAGAATTTGCGTTGTAAGACGGTTAAGCAAGTGATAGAAATTTTACAATGTCTGCAAAATAGGCATTATATAAAATATTCTATTCTTGGTCGTGGAAAGATTATTAAATTTAAAGTGATAAATTGGTGTAAAACAAATCGCGTTTTAGATTATAATGCGCCGTGCCAAAAAGAAACAGGTTTTTTCTTTCTGCCTATTTCTGTAGCAAATGAATTAGTAAGCTATGGTAAATGCAGTGAAATGGATGCTGTTTTGGATTTGTGGATAAACACGATATATAACGATGAGCAGGTTAAGGGATCAGAAACCGGACCTATTGTATATATCAGAAACGGTACGGGTAATCCATTATTGAGTTGCGAAGAATTAGCACAGCGATGGGGAATATCAAAATCCACAGTTAGTAGATATCTCAATAAACTCAAAAAAGAAGATTATATAACTACTATTTGCTTTCAAGGGACGCATGGCAGTGCAATATATGTTAAAAGGTATTTATCTACTATGTTTGAAATATCGGATGTGCTTGTGGATAAACTGGAACTTGCAATGGCTTTGAATATTGAAATTAACGTAGCAGAGGATGAAACTAACGAAATACCTGCTAATATAAGCGTTTCAAAAGAATTAAATTGCGTTTCAAAAACGGCAATTAATGTTCTTGTGCAAAAAACTGCGAAAATCCTTTCATTACAGGGCTTTCCGTGCTGTAATTGTCCGAAAATCGAATATAAGTTATTACCATTATCCGAATGCAAGGAAACAAATATTTCACCTATTGAAGTATTAAATAGCGAAAATGTTAGATTTTTGCTGTGTTTAAGCTGTTCAGGCAAAGAAATTTTCAGATTTGATATAAAAATGCAAAGGAAGTGCTCAAAATGAAAACAAAAGTGATTGTAAAGCAAAATGATTGCGTTGAATATCATAATACGTATTTATTGTTAAAAAAATATCGTGATGTCGTCTGGAGTTTGGAATTATCAGTTAAAAAGGTAGAATCGCGCTTTAAAATCGAAATGGGAAGCAGTATAGAAGATTTTTTGGACTCGGTATATCTTGCAGGTGTGGATTTTGCAGATTCAGGTATTGTAGAGCATACCAAGAGCATTGAACAAAGTCATAAAATGTTAAAACTCATAGAAGCAGCGGTAGATTTATTAAGAAACAAGCATAAAAACGGTGAAATGTATTATTGGATACTGTATTATGCCTTTTTATCGCCACAGCAATATAAAAATGCAGATGAAATAATAGAGCAATTAACACCGCATATAAGAGATATTAGTTATCGTACATACTATCGCAAACGCAGAGAAGCCATAGAGTCTCTTTCTTGCATTCTTTGGGGATATACCGAAAAAGAGTGTCTGAATGTTTTAGAAGAATTCTTTAAAAAATAGTATTGGCATTACATTGGCACTCTTTTGCTATTGAAGGGTAAAAACATATATGATAAAATTAGTATGCTCAAAAATGTACCACGAGCGCAAAAGCATCATTTTTTATAAATGGTGCTTTTTTATTTTCAAAAATAAGGAGGATAAAAGATTGAAAAAAAGAATATGTAAAAAACAGCCCGGTGTCAGTAAACATATTGATGTCGGGCGTTTGCTTTTTTTAAGCTTCTTGGTGGTGACTCTTATGGCGTGCTTTACTTTGAATGTAGGTGCGGCGGGTACTACCATATGGCAAAAAGCAGAAGAAATTATGAAAGATGTATATAACCAGATACTAGCTATTTCTACGATAGCAGCTATTGTTACAGCGGCTATTGCGCTCTTGATGTTAAACTTTTCTAAATCAGATAAAACGGTTACAGAGTCAAGAGCATGGCTAAAAAGAATTATCATTACATGGGCAATACTTAATGGTCTTGGCTTTATTATGGCATATATTACACCATTCTTCGCAGACGGACGATGGAACGGATAAGGCGGTGTAAAGTTTGGGAATATTAGACGGAATTGTTGAGTGGTTTGCCGAGCAGGTAATGAGAGGTCTTGATTTAATAAACTCGTCGGTACTTGGAGCGTTAGGTTGTGATATGACAACCTTTACAAGATATTTTCCTGCAGCAGAAACGATGTATAACGTGTTTGTCGCACTCGGTATAGGTCTTATATTACTGAATTGGATATGGCAGTTATTTAAGAATTACGGAAGCGTGCTACAGGTTGAAGCGGAGGATCCAATTAAACTTTCTTTACGCTCGGCATTCTTTATACTGCTTGTATATTTTGCCGATGGGATTGTAAATTTAATTCTTACTGTTGGCGGTACACCGTATAGTTGGATTTTAAATTCGGAATTGCCGACGCTTAATTTTGCGGACTTTAACTCTGTTTTGTTAACCATACTTGGTGTGTGTTGCAGTGGTACTGTATCGCTTATATCACTAATAATACTTTTGGTTCTTGCGTGGAATTATATAAAACTATTATTTGAAGCCGCTGAAAGATATATTTTGCTGGGTGTATTAGTTTTCACGGCCCCGGTCGCTTTTGCTACAGGAGCATCAAAATCTACGGGAAATATTTTCAGTGCCTGGTGCCGTATGTTTGGCGGTCAAGTATTTTTGCTTATTATGAACGCATGGTGCTTAAGGCTCTTTACAAGTATGGTGGGCGCATTTTTGGCAAATCCATTGGCAGTATAGGAGGATAGATATGAAGAAAATAATAAGAATGGTTGTTTGTATTGTGGCTTTGGTTCTCATATTTACCGTACCTGTTTTTGCATTGACCGAAGGCGAAGTACAAGACGAGGTTAACCGAATCGGTAAAGAGGGTGTTACCGGAAATATTCTTGTATGGTTTTTATGTGCTATTGCTTTTTTGAAGGTCTCGCAAAAGATTGACAGTTTTATGTCTTCGCTTGGAATAAATGTAGGACATACAGGTGGATCTATGTTAGCCGAAGCCTTAATTGCTGCTCGTAGCGCTGGAATGCTAAGCAGTATTACCGGTGGCAGAGGTTTATCTTTTGGTGGTAGACGCACAGGTGGAACATCAGGTTCTTCCGGTTCGGGTAATCCGTTTAGAGGCGGTTTAGTTGGTATGGTAGGTCGCGGTGTTACAAATAACGCGGTTAGAAATGCAAACGGTAGCAGAACAGGAGGACTCGGCGGTAGGATATTTAATTCATCGGTAGCCCGTGGCGGAAATTTTGCTAATAATGTAATCGGTAATATTGCTCACGGAGATATAAACTCTATGGGTACGATATCAGGTGATAGCGCCAATGATGCACTTATGTCATATATGGGATATACAGCTCTTGGAGAAAATGATGGTAATGTTCCGTCTTTTACTAATGTAGAGATTGGCGGAGGAAGAATTACAGGTAACGAGGTGTCCGCAAATAACCCCGAAGGTATATCTTTTGCTATGTATAGCGCCGACCAATATTACGCACCTGAAGGCGGTTATGAAAAGGTAACTACAGCCGACGGAAGTCAGTGGTATAAGCAGTATGCACAGGATACTATTGTTCAGCATCCGTACAAACATAGCGACGGTTATATAGATAGAGGTGAAGCAATAGAAAAAAGAATGCCTAAACCACCGTCAAGGAAGGATAGATAACTATGTCGCAAGACGGAAGTTCTATATCTGATGTTGTTCAAAAAGGAATGAACGCTGCAAACACCGTAAGAGGTGCTGTGAAGGCAGGTAAATCAATAGCCGCAGCTGCAAAAGGCGGTGCGGCTGGTGGGTGGATAGGTGCAGTTGCCGCATTTGCGTGGGAAAACCGCAGACTTGTCGCGGCAATAACAGTTGGTGTAGTTGTTATTTTTTTACTGCCTGTTGTCGTTATAAGTATGTTACCGTCAATAATATTTGGTGGGACAGATAACGCATATTCACCCAATGATATAAATAATCCAATATTAAATAATCTTACGGTTATTAACGATAACATTGATACCTTGTATTTTGCTCTTGACGATGTTTTTAACAATGGACTTAATATTACACTCGAAAGCATAGAAAACGATAAATTAAGCCTTTCAGAAGGCGCTGTAACCGAAATTGTATATCCAACGGTTGAGGAAGACGAAAACTATAAATCTTTACTTATATCACAATACTGTGCATATATGAATGACAACTACAAAGATATTTCTATTGATGGTTTTAAAACCTTTTTATCAGCGCATAGTGATAAGATTTATAGTTTTAATAAACAAGAAGAAATAACTGTCGCAACTGAAACTGTAATAACGGTCGATGAAAACGGCAACGAAATAAAAAATATTGTAGAAACTGAAGAAAAGAGGGTGGTATATACCGTATTTTATAACGGGGAGGATTATTTTGCAAAAAATATTTTTGGACTTTCGAAGTCGCAAAAAGAACTTGCAAATAACTACTCTCAAAATCTAAAGATATTCATAAACGAAGGAGTTTAAAAGTTTTATGAAAAACATAATGATTGCTTTTGCATTAATTTCTCTGGGCGCCATGATTGGTGTCATATTTATGTGCTTGTTTCAAATAAACCGCGGTGCTGATGAATTGGATTATTTGCGAGAACAACAAATGAGAGAAAGGATTAAAGATGAAGGAGAGGGATGAACACAAAATATATATTATACCGCCTAACTTTATTGAGGGCGGTAGTTTATTTGGCGGATTGGTTAAGTTTAGAAACGCGATTGAAGCGGGTATTATCGCACTTGTAATTGGGTTTCCCGTTTTCAAGTTAGCACTTCCACTCACAAGCAGAATTATTATTTTATGTCTTACAGCTCTACCGCTTTCTGTATTCGGTCTTGTCGGTATAAACGGTGAGTGCCTTTCTTCTTTTGTTATATCGTTTTTTAAGTTTTTAAAATCCAGGCGTGTTGAGGGTGAAACAAAGAAGAAAAGGCGAACAAAGACAGAGCCTGGTTACATAAATCCTATATCAGAATTTTTGCCGATTAAAAAAATAGAAAACGGTGTTATTTATACAAAAGATCATAGGTATATAAAAATAATTGAGGTATTACCTATTAACTTTTTATTGCGTAGCGCAAGGGAACAGAAGAATATAATATATTCCTTTATTTCATACTTAAAGATTTGTCCTGTTAGAGTACAGTTTAAGATAATAACCAAAAAAGCGGATACGGCAAAGCATAAAGAAATAGTTATGCAAGAGATGAAAAACGAAACTGATGCTAATTGCCGTAAGTTGCAAAAAGATTACCTTAATTTGATTAACCGAATAGGCTCAAGGGAAGCTACAACACGCAGGTTTTTTATTGCCTTTGAATATGAGTCTTATGGTCGTAAGGTGAAAGACGAAGAGGGCGAAGCTATAGCATCGTTACAAACAGCAGCAAGAACGGCTGTTAACTATTTAAAACAATGTGGTAATGAGGTTTTAATTCCCGAAAACGAGGACGAATTTACGGTAGATATCTTGTATAACATTATATGCCGAAAAGAGAGTATAAAAACAACGCTTGCTCAAAAGGTAGGAAAGGTTATATCTAATTATGTATCGGGCGGTAAATCTACGAATAATATCCCTATTGCCGAATTTATATCACCTCAAAAGATAGATCTTACACACGGTAGTTATATAAATATTGACGGACTTTATCATTCGTATTATATAATACCGTCCTACGGATACAAGCAGCAGGTTCCTGCCGGCTGGATGAGTTTGCTTATAAATGCGGGTGAGGGTATTGATACGGATTTGTTTTTATACCGTCAACCGAAGGACCAGATGGTGCGTAAGCTTGGACAGCAGTTACGTATTAACCGTTCGAGAATAAGAGAAACAAGTGATACTAACAGTGATTTTGATGATTTGGAAGGTGCTATACATAGCGGTTATTTTTTAAAAGAAGGTCTTGCGAATAATGAGGATTTTTATTATATGAACATCCTTATTACAATTACTGCTGAAACTGTAGAGGATCTGGAGTGGCGTGAACGAGAAATGAAAAAGATGCTAATTTCTCAAGACCTCAATTTATTGTCTTGCACATTTAGAGAGGAACAGGCATTTATCACTTCATTGCCGCTTGTATGTATGGAAAAGCATTTGTATGAACTTTCTAAGCGTAACGTATTGACAACAGGGGCCGCAAGCTGCTATCCGTTTACAGCCTTTGAATTAAGTGACGACAATGGAATATTATTAGGTGTTAACAAATTTAATAATTCACTTGTTATTGTAGATATATTTAATTCTGCTGTTTACCGTAATGCCAATATTGCAATAGTTGGAACGAGTGGCGCAGGTAAAACATTTACTATGCAGCTTATGGCGCTTCGTATGAGGCGAAAAGGAATACAGGTATTTATTATTGCCCCGCTTAAAGGTCATGAGTTTTTACGGGCTTGCAAAAATACAGGCGGCGAGTTTATTAGCATATCTCCCGCATCCAAAAATTGTATCAATGTTATGGAGATACGCAAGACCGATAAAACAGCAGATGAACTTATTGATGGTACTCATATAGAAAAATCAGAGCTTGCAAGAAAAATACAACAATTACATATATTTTTCAGTTTGCTTATTCCCGATATGAACCATGAAGAAAAACAACTTTTGGATGAGGCGCTTATAAAAACCTACAACGAAAAGGGCATTACGCACGACAATGCCTCTTTGGTAGATAAGAGTAATCCAAACAAATATAAGCAAATGCCAATACTTGAAGACCTTTACAATATCCTTATAAAATCACATTCAACCAAGCGTCTTGCAAACATCCTTAATCGCCTGGTACACGGCTCTGCCAGTACATTTAATCAGCAAACAAATGTTGATTTAAATAATAAATATACCGTATTTGATATATCTGAACTATCGGGTGATTTACTGCCTGTAGGCATGTTTGTAGCACTTGATTTCGTATGGGACAAAGCTAAAGAAAACCGTATGGTTGAAAAGGCCATTTATGTTGATGAACTGTGGCAACTTATTGGTAGTAGCGGTAATCGTATAGCCGCCGAATTCGTTTTAGAAATGTTTAAAATAATTCGTGGTTACGGCGGTTCAGCTATATGCGGTACACAAGACCTCAATGACTTCTTCGCATTGGAAGACGGTAAATATGGTAAAGGCATTATAAATAACTGTAAAACCAAAATAATACTCAACCTTGAGGACGATGAAGCCGAAAGGGTTAAAGATATATTTAAGTTATCTGAGGCGGAAATTATGGAAATAACCCATTTCGAACGCGGAAATGGACTTATTAGCACGAACAACAATAATATCACGGTTGAGTTTAAATGCAGTGAGCTCGAAAAAAGTCTTATAACTACTGACAGACGCGAGCTGCAGCAGATATTTGAAAAGAGAAAAGGTGAACTATGAAAACAAGGAAAGATATTTACGGTAACGAAGCCGCGACAATGTTACGGTTTGTTAAACTTTATCATAACATCCGAAAAGAACAACTAAAGAAAATGATGTATGATACAAAACCTGACGTGTTCGAAAAACTATTATTTCATTTACAAAACAATCGGCGCGTTTATCACGATAAAAATACCGACATTATTTATGCTGATGCTGATACAAATTTAAATTTGGATATTATTAAATGCTTATGGGTGCTGTGTGATTTTATAGACAAAGTGGACTTTCATTCAAGCAGTGATTTTCCGGTAAACTTAATTTTCTTTGGTGATGAAGAGCTTTACGAAGTGTCATATATAGCACAGGATAAAGAAGCGATTTTCGAACAAGCATTTAATAGTTTCGAAGTGGATAACAAGCGTATCATAGTGCTTGAAAACAAGGGTCAAATATCCAAAATAAACATATCCGCAGTAACAGCATATTGTATTGTTAATGATGATACTGGTGAGGTTCAATATTTTAAATCAGAGGAAGGAGGATAATTTGGAACGAACAATAATCTCAAAAAAATTGAGTCAGTTATCAAGTGATATAGATAAGCTTAAAAGTACACTGGCAGCGATAGACAGTACGGATATATCAATGTACCCAGAAAATTATGCTATGCTTACAACCGATGCCGCACTCAGAAGTGAACTTATCGCTTGCCGAATGCGGCACCTTATATACCAAAGCACAGATATAAAAAAAGCAAATTATTTGGCTTCAGCGGGCATAGTTCAAGGCATCGAAATTCAAAAAAATGATGGTGTTTTAGATATCACTTTACCGTGTCTTTTACCTAAAAGAAAGAAAAGACAAAGCACGGAATTTTTAATTGACCCATTATATTTTACTTTGAGTCAGTACTACGATTCGCATCCTACCGAAAGATATAAACAATGTGTAGTATGCTTTTCACATATATATTCAAGAGACTTTCCAAAACAAAATATACGAGATTATGATAACCTTGAACTTAAGCAGTTACTTGATGTTATAGCCACCTTCATCATGGAGGATGATACGGGTTTATTGGTTGATGCATATAACACAACCGAGGTAGGCGATGTGGACTGCACACGAATATCCGTGATGGATAAGGATAGGTTTAAGGACTGGTTAAATAAACGTGAAAAGCAGCTTAAAACAATATCGGATTTTGGGTAGGTTAGTGCTTAAAATTATTCTATATTAAAAATAGGTTGCAAATGTAGATAAATACTTGACTTTTCATATAAATTACTCACAAAAAACTACCCAGGTCAATGTATCTACGGTAGTTTTTTACACTTTTGGAGATGCCTATGAATATAAATAACACACTCCCAGATAACGATACAGTCAGTCTTAATTTGTTAGAACTAATTGCTATTTCCGGTGAGTTTCCAACTAAACTTATAGACCGTATTGCAGGTGGAAGCAGTTACAAACAGTCAGTGGTTACCGCACTTAAACGGCAAAAATTTGTGCGGACATATTATCGTGATTCTCTGCGGGGATTACGGCTGACACATACTGCAAAACAAAAACTTATAGCATTAAACCCTGCTAGATTTAATTTCGCCCTTAGCGGAAATGCCGATACAAATCATATCAAAAGTGATTTGCCACGCCGTCTACGTTTGCATAGGATTTCTGAGGCAACGGTTACAATGCAAAATTCGGGTGTGACAATTTACCGCGATGAAAAGCCAAATGTTTTTACACCAATTTGTGACGAGAATATTTTAATAGAAAGTCCCGCTTTTTATAACTCGCGTGAGATTAAAGAAATAGGAACTGCTTTTGTAAAAATTAAGGGTGCTCGCTCGGTTGGTGTCTTACTTACAGCAAGAGATATACTGGTAGTATATAATATAGGCGACAGTCTTATGAAATGGGATTATAAATCCGAAATGAGAACAAAGGCGCTTATGAAAACGGTATTGTGCAGAGAAAGGCTTACCGAGTATTCGGGTGAAGACATCAAGGGTTTAATTCTTGCAGATAATATGGACTTGTGTTATGAGATATTGATGGGTTCTGGTGGAAAACAGCATTTTTTGCTTGATGGTAATTATGACAGTTTTTATTATCTTACAAACGATAACAGAGGCGAAAAGATACTTAAAACAATTTGTAATCAAGCGTTAGATATGAAACTAAAATCAATTCTTATGACTGATCTTTACGAGCGGGATAATCACCTGACAATAGAACACGATGCATTTGAGGCAGACGGTACATTGGTATTGTTTGCCTTTTATTGTGATTTGCCTCGTATTAAACGCTTTAATACTGCTGTTACATTACAGGAAATTGGTGGTGTAATAATTTGTTTTGATTTTCAAAAGCAAGTTTTACAAAAATTTTGCTGTAAGCAAATTACCTTTAAAACCATCAACTTTGAAAGATGGGAAAGGAGTTTTTTTGAAGAATAAAAAAATATTTACGGTTATAGTTACTTTGCCTGTAATATCTTTCGCCTTGCTTTACGGCGGAGGATATATAGCACAGTTTATAGAAAATTATAAAATATGGACCAGTGCGGGAGGAACTCCCGGTAATAGTGGTTCACCTCAAATGCCGACCTTTGAAGTTCTTACTTGTATAAGGGCGGCTATTTCTTTTCCATATGGTTTGGCGGGTATAGGGATTTGTTTACTTGCTGCAGTTCTAATTATTGTGTTGGTTATGCATATGGGACAGGGCGAATCGGGTGTGCTGGACAAGGAAAGAAATTTTGTTTATTCAAACAAAGGCACATACGGAACGGCTGGCTTTATGGACGAAAAAGAAGTAAGAGATGTATTGGATCTAACAAGTGACCTAAAGCATCACAGTGGTACAGTGCTTGGAATCTTTGATGGTAAATATGTTTGTGTACCAAGCAATAGCCGCCTTAACAAGAATATTGCAGTTTACGGTGCATCGGGTTCTATGAAAACAAGGGCTTTTTGTATTAACCGAATATTGCAGGCGGCATCTGCGGGTGAATCGCTAATAATTTGTGACCCGAAATCCGAACTTTACGAAAAAACAAGCGAATATTTGCGAAGAAAAAATTACACGGTTAGAGTATTTAATCTTGTAAGCCCTGAAAATTCGGATTCGTGGAATTGCCTTGCAGAAATACAGGGTGATGAACTTATGGCACAGCTTTTTAGTGATGTAATTATAAAAAATACTGGATCTGAAAGAGGCGATCATTTCTGGGATTCGGCGGAAATGAATCTACTTAAAGCATTAGTGCTATACGTAGAACAAGGTTATCCGCCCGAACGAAAAAATATAGGTGAGGTATATAAACTTTTAACTTTAAGTTCGGATAAGGAACTGAACGCATTGTTTGATATGCTGCCGACTTCTCATCCGGCAAAGGCGCCGTTTTCTATTTACCGTCAAGCCTCCGATACAGTTAGAACAGGTGTAATTATAGGTCTTGGCTCAAGACTGCAGGTTTTTCAAATGAAAAAGATTTGTAATATGACAGCATTTGATGAAATAGACCTTGAACTTCCCGGAAAGCAGCCTTGCGCTTATTACTGCATTACCAGTGACCAAGACAGCACATTTGATTTTCTTTCATCGCTGTTTTTATCTTTTTGCTTTATTAAGCTTGTTCGTTATGCTGATAAAAACTGTCCCGGAGGAAGACTTTATACACCTGTGCATGTATTGGGTGAGGAGCTTACCGCGTGCGGTGTAATACCGGACCTGTCACGTAAGATAAGTGTAATACGCTCAAGAAATATCAGTATGAGCTGTGTATTTCAAAACCTTGCTGGACTACAAAACAGATATCCACAAAATCAATGGCAGGAAATACTCGGCAATAGCGACGTACAGCTGTTTTTAGGCTGTGTGGATGAACTGACGGCAAAGTACATAAGTGACCGTTCGGGTGAGGTAAGTGTTAATGTACAAAGTAAAGCTAAACAGTTAGGCACATGGCGAATTACTAACTATACCCCGCAATATAGGGAAACCAGCGGTGTCGGAAGGAGAAAACTGCTGACACAGGATGAAGTGCTAAGGCTACCCATAGAAAAGGCCTTAATCATAATACGAGGCAAAAAATTACTTAAGGTGGATAAATGCGATTATACCAAGCATCCGGAATATAAAAAGCTTATTGACTGTAAAGCATCAGCTCACGAACCGGAATGGATAAAGTTACCGCCTAAAACATTTGGAGGTGAGATACCAACAGTAAAGAAAAATGTAAGAAGGCGTAAAAAGACGCCTGATACTACTGCAATGATACCAATAGATAAAGATTTTATTATGTCTGAATAGAGGGAGGAATAATATGGCAACAAAAAAGAAAACAGAAGATGTTTTAACCGAAGAAAGCAAAGCGGAGGTTCAAAATGAAAATACACAACAAGAAGGTGAAAATATCTCAGAAGAAACAAAAACCGAAAAACCTAAACGCACACGTAAAAAGGCGGCTGAGAGTGAGTCTACCGAGGTACAATCCGACAATGAAGAAAAAGTCGGTGGAGAGGAAGTATCCTCAAGGGAAGAACTGAGTGACAGAATACTTACCATTGAAGCAAAGGCGCAGGTATCTACCGATGATTACAAAGCCGACGTTGTTTGGCATGAGATACAAAACGCATATAAAACCCGAAGAATACTTACTGGTATGTTAAGCGGTATTGAGAAAAATGAAGCATCTCAATATTACGCAGTCGCTGATTATAACGGATTTCGTATTGTTATTCCGCTTAAAGAAATGTTTTGTGATTTTCCGACAAATTTACACGGTGATGAATATAAAAAGGCAGTTTTAGCATATCACAAAATAATGAACTCAATGCTCGGAGCGGATATAGATTTTGTAATAAAGGGTATTGATTCCAAAACAAGAAGCGTAGTAGCAAGTCGCAGTGAAGCAATGTATAAAAAACGTCAGACCTTTTATATGGAAACAGACAGCGACGGTATGTATCGCATATACGAAGACCGTATTGTTCAAGCGCGTGTTGTGGCCGTTGCCGAAAAAGCGATAAGGGTTGAAATTTTTGGCGTTGATTGCGCTATTCCCGTTAAAGATTTGTCTTGGGACTGGATAGGGGATGCGAGAGAGCGTTTTTCAATAGGGGATAAAATCCTTGTGCGAATAAAGGAGGTTAAGAGAAACAGCATAAAGGATTTATATGTTCGTGCTGATGCTCGAAGCGTATCAGATAATAAAGGCGCAAATCTAAATCTTTGTAAGGTGCAGGGCAAATATGCGGGTAGGGTTACGGATATGCATAAAGGCGTTGTATATATCCGACTTAACAACGGTGTAAATGCAATAGCACATTCTTGTATGGATAGACGAATGCCGGGCAAGAAGGATGATGTGTCCTTTGCAGTAACCGCTCTTGATGAAGAGCGTGGTGTAGCATTGGGTATTATCACAAGGATAATAAAGCAAAATATTTAATTTGTTGAAAATTTAATGGTTATATGAGTATTAAATTAAAAATGAGTTTTGGAGGTAAAAATTTATGAAAAAATTAATAGCTTTATTATTAACCGCTGTTTTAATGCTGTCTTTTACTGCTTGCCGTAGCGAAAAACCAGACAACATAAGCGCACAATCATCTATTGAAAGTTACAGTGAAATATTGAAAGATACTGAAATAAACAGTGTAATTGAAACTGTGACCGAAGATGTATCCAGTGTTACTGAGACGGTAGAATCAAACGAAGAGGTTTCAGCTGAAACGACTGATGATACAGAAAGCGTATTATCGGAGAGTCCGTCAGCACCCGAAAATAACAACACGGTATCTGAAAACGTGAGTTCAGAGGAAAGTGCAACTGAAAGCACGGTTGAAGATACACCGCAAATTGAAAAAGCAACCGCTGAGGATGCAAAAGAAATAGCAGTGTTAGTTGCTAAATATATAAACGAAAATAGAAACAAAAACGGAGTAGCGGATGCTTTGACTTTAGTAGGACTTTGTGAATATGCCGAGTATCGTAGCATTCAAATTGTAACTAATTTTTCTCACGACACTTTTGACGAACGCGCGGCAGCTACAGCATTAGAATACGGTAAATATACTGACCCTTCACTTTTTGGTGTAGAGGGAGAGCCGTTTTATTCGGCGGAAGCAAGCGAGGCAATTGTAAAAACTGATTATTTAGGAAGTAAAGAACAGGTTGCCCGTTCTATTGTAAATCTTGTAATCAATAGTTCATCTCACTGGTCTTATGTAGGACATGCCGACAATAAATATATTGGCGTTGGCATAACCTACGAGAACGGTATTTGGTACTGTGATATTGCAGTATCTAAGGAAAATTATGAAAAATAGTACGAAAGGAAGCACTATATGAAGAATTTTAAAAAATTATTAGCCTTGTTTTTATCTATATTAATTTGTATTTCAGCAATACCTTTAAGTGTATTTGCAGCGCCCGCGGCGGATCTGCCCGCAAATATGATAGACAGTCCAATATTGCGAGCACTTGAATATACAGGATATGATGTTCAAGCACAAAAGGACGATGGTACTTTATATCAATCTGGTAGTTATAGTTCTAAGACTCCTGCTGCGATTCGTTCAAATATTCATTACGGCACAGCATTGTCCGGTAAAGAAACCGTGGCGAACAGTTCTACAAAAACAGGACTTGCGCCGGACATAGGAAGGTTCGAACAATACGGACTTTGTTGCGCAGGTTTTGTCACATATTATGTTTGCAACTATTTACCCAATATTGAGGGTGCCGATACACAGTTTATAACCGATGCTATTAATGCAACGGGTATGAATTCTCAGGCAGTTGTTACTTGGCAAAAGGCCTTAAATAATCTTATAGCCGCAGGACAAATAGAAAAGATAGGCACAAGCCCTACTAATGTTGACCGAAGCAAGCTTGCTCCCGGTGACCTTATTATCTTTGGTACTGCCGAAGATCCTACTACGCATATAGCGGTGTATTCAGGTACATATAATGGCAGAGATTTCATCATTCATGTCGGCAGTGATGTCGGTCCTGAAATAATGCCTGTAGATTGGATGAGCAACAGTGCTAACGGCGCTAAAACTTCTGATCCAAACGGATATTACCATATGCCTGAAAATATGATAAAAAGTGAGGGTAATATTGAGGTGTATAAAACCTCAACCGACGGAGCTAAGCTCGCGGGTGCAAGTTTTGTTGCAACATCAACAACAAACCCAAGTTTGCAGTATTATATAGGTCCTACCGACAGCAACGGATACGCCAGTGTAAGCGGTGTTGAATATTCCACCTATACAATTAAGGAAACCGTGTTTCCAAATAATTATCGCGAGTACGGCACATCAAGTTGGAATGTAACCCTTGATAAAAACACACCGAACAACACAGTAACGATAAATGCTGTGAATGAAATTATTCCTGGTAGTTGTAAGATTATAAAGGTTAGTGAAGACGGTAAGGTTGATGGCATAGAGTTTAGATTGAGAGGTAATGGTGTTGATAAGACCGTTACAACTTCAAACGGTGGTATAGCTGTTTTTGATAATCTAAAACCAGGCATATACTCTGTCACCGAAGAATTTTTGGAACATTATATACCTAATTCTATTCAAAACGTAACTATTGTAAGCGGTCAAACCTCTATCGTTAATTTCAGCAACACATTAAAACGCGGTAATTTGCAGGTCAAAAAGACAAGTAAAGATAATATAGTCGAGGGCTTGGAATTTAAATTAACAGGTACATCAATGAGCGGTGAAACTATAGAACAATATGCTGTAACCAATAGTAGTGGTATAGCTACATTTAAAAATGTTCTCGTAAGTGGTAAGGTTAAATATGTTTTAACAGAAATAAATGTACCGGATAAATATGAACCACCCAAAGCTGTTTCAGTAGCTATTAACTGGAATGAAACAACACAAGTCACTGTGGAAAACAAACTCAAAGTCGGTAGCATTGAAATCAAAAAAACAAGCGAAGACGGTAAAATCCATGGAGTACAATTCTCGTATTCAGGCACAGCCTTATGTGGAAAAAAATACAGCGGACGTTTACAAACAAGCAGTAAGGGTTACTGCTATATGTCAAACTTTCCTATATCGGGAAATGAACCATATGTAATAACTGAACAATATGATATTTCAAGTTATTACGAACCCACAGAACCACAGGAAGTTTATATTAAGTGGAACGAAACAACACAAGTGCATTTCCATAATAAACTAAAGCGCGGAAGTTTGACGGTTACCAAGACATCCGAAGATGGATTTGTGGAAGGTATGACATTTTGGTTGCGTGGCACGTCAGATTCAGGAATTGCAGTAAACGAGTTTGCTACTACCGATGAAAACGGTATTGCACGTTTTGAAAACATACTTATAGGTGAAGATTATGTACTAACAGAATACAACACGCCTATGAGGTACAATGAGCCACCTGAACAGTTGGTAAATATTGATTGGAACCAAACGACTGAAGCCAAAGTGCATAATGTCCTTAAAAGATGGTGCGTTGAAGCGTATAAAGTCGATTCGGATTTATATACCAAAGATAGAACCTTACGTGAAGCCCAAGGTGATGCTACATTAAAAGGAGCAGTTTACGGGGTATATAAGGATGGCGCTCTAGTGGATACCTATACAACCGATGAAAATGGATTTTTTAAGACTAAAAATTATGTTTGCGGTGACGGTTGGACTATAAGAGAGATATCTCCGAGCCAAGGATATTTGTTAGACAAAACTGTTTATGAATTGGATGTTTTACCCGAAAATCAAAATGTAGATGTAAGGCATACGTATTACAATCTACAGGAAAGGGTTATCAAAGGCAAAATAGAAATATTTAAACATTTTGGTGACGGTGATGAAACGGATTTTGTAACGCCTGAAGAAAATGCTGTTTTTGAAGTATACTTAAAATCAAAAGGCGATAGCAATACACCAAGAGCAGTTCAAAACATGCGGCTGGTAACCGATGAATACGGATACGCAATATCAGAAGACTTACCGTACGGTACATATGTAGTAAAACAAATATCCGGTGCAGAAGGCAAGGAACTTTTAAAACCGTTTGAGGTTAATATAACAGAGCACGGTAAAAGCTACACCTATTTTATAAACAATGCTACATTTAAGGCAGATATAGAGATTGTCAAAAAAGATGCTACCACAGGAAAAATTATTCCCGTCTCGGGCATTGGCTTTAAGGTGCGTAATACCGATAAGGGTGAATACATTGTACAACACATTAATTATCCTACGCCTACCGACATTGATATTTACTATACTGACACAACCGGAAAGCTTATGCTTCCGTACGCACTACCTTATGGAAATTACGAAATAATTGAACAGAATACCTGCTATGGATATGTTCTTGACAGTACACCTGTAGCGTTTAAGGTAGATGGTAAAAAGGAAGTTGTTACCGTAGAAAAGCACAACGAACCGCAAATGGGTAATATACAAATACTAAAAAAAGGTGAAGTGTTTTATTCGGTAATTGAAAGCGAAGGCATATATAAACCCATATATACTGAAATGGCATTAAGTGGTGCGGAATTTAATATTTATGCCGCAGAAGATATTTATACACCGGATGGCACTTTACGATACACTAAAGGGCAGCAGGTAGATAATATGACCACACTGGAAGACGGTATTGCGACATCAAATTTATTGCATCTTGGCAAATATGAAATTCGTGAGGTTAATTCGCCGTACGGCACAGTGTTAAACGGTCAATCTATTTTTGTTGAGCTAACGTATGCGGGTGAGCTTGTCAGCATAACCCATACCGAAAGCGAATTTATAAACGAAAGACAAAAGGTAATAATTAGCCTTATTAAAGAACTTGAAAAAGATGATAAATTCTCTATCGGTAAAGCCAAAGAGTATGTTGGTGTCAAGTTTGGTCTATATGCTGCGGAATCGCTAATTGCTGCAGATGGTACAGAGATACCTAAAGATGGAATTCTGGAAGTAATACACATTGATGAAAACGGAAACGGTGTATTTACAGTAGATATACCTGTTGGCGCAAAACTATACGTTAAAGAAATATCTACTGATTGTCATTATGTTTTGTCGGAAGAAAAATTCCCGGTGGAATTCATTTATGAAGGTCAAGATGTTGGTGTTGTTCAACTATTTGTCAATAACGGGCAGGCAATACAAAACAAAATCATTCGAGGTAGCATTGACGGTATAAAAACCGATGAAGATAATAATCCAATTGAGAATGTAGTTTTTGGTTTGTTCAGTGCCGATGAAACGGTATTTACAGACGAGACGGCAATTTTAACCGCAACAACCGATGAAGACGGATACTTTATATTTGAAAATATTCCGTTTGGTAAATGGATTATAAAGGAACTATCTTGTCCTAAGAAATATGTTTTGTCAGATAAACTTTATGATATAAATATTACAAGAGACGGAGAACTGTTGTCACTTGCAATAACGAATGAATTTGTGTCTGGTACAGTAAGAGTTATTAAGCTAAGTCAAGAGGACAACAATAAAAAACTTGGCGGCGCCATATTTGAGTTATATATTGATACGGACAATAACGGTGTTTTCGATCCTAACGTAGATAAACTCGTAGGCACACTTACCGAAAAAGAACTCGGTGTATACGAATATGGCAACCTAAGATACGGCGGGTATTTTGTTTATGAAAGCAAAGCCCCTGATGAGTATATCAAGGACGATAGATATTTCTATTTTAAAATAACAGAAGCAGGTCAAACGGTTGTTATTGAAAATGAAAAAGGTGTCGGTTTTGTAAATGAACCAATACCGAGTCCTGAACCCGAACCCGAAATTCCTACTTCGCCGCAAACGGGAGATAATACTAATGTTTGGTCAGCGGTTGTTGTGGGATTAACGTCACTTGTTGTAATAACAATAATTTCAATAAAACTTAAAAAATATAATAAATCGTAATTTACAAAAAGGCAGACATCAAAAAGCGGTGGCTGCCTTTTAACTTTGTCGAGAAGCCGCATAGATAGGGATTTTCAGAGTTTTGTAGCATAATGAAATTAGGAGGCAAAAATGGAGAACAAAAAAGATGCTTTTTACTTTTTTGTAAGCCTTACGCGAGGAAATTGGCGAAATGCAATGTTTATTGAATGCAGAAATAAGTGTAGCAACAAATGCAAAGGCTTTCTTATGATTGCAGATACAGAAGGAGTACCAATGTTTTATCCTGTTACACTTTTTGAAGAAAAAAGTAATGAAATTATAGATAAAAATGAGTGCGCCGCAGTCATTAGCTTAAGTGCATTTCAGTCAATATTTGACCGATGGCTATTGTGGAACATTTCGGACAAACACAAGTGCCCGTTTCCACAGGTGATGTCCAACACAGGATACGTACTTTAATTAGATAAAAATAAAAATTAGGTGGTGAGAATATGAAAAGAGTTAAAATACGCTGTCCATATTGTGGGAGCCTTGCTTCAAAGCGTCCCGCAAGTTTTATATATGGTAAAAGGGCAAATTCTGATGCTTATTTATATGTTTGCGATAAATATCCCAAATGTAATTCATACGTCGCTGCTCATAAAGATAATGGGTTACCAATGGGAACTTTAGCAAATGAACGGTTGCGCCGAAAAAGAATAGCAGCGCATAAAGCATTAGACCGAATATGGCTTAAAGGTTTTATGACCAAAGAACAGGTGTACATTTGGCTGCAGTCAAAATTTAATATGTCAGACAAAGAAATGCATATCGGTAATTTCGATGAGTATTATTGCAATCAGGTGATTTTTGAGTGTAATAAAGCTTACCGAAATATGCGCCTGCTTTTGTAGAGGGGAGGCGTAAAAATGAAAATAGTGACATCACTTACAAAAGAACAAAAAACAATAGTTGAAAATAATATTTCAATAATAGATAAGGTTATATTTTCGAGAATCATATTTGATAATTCAGTTTTCGGACTTGAATATGATGACCTTTATCAAGAGGGTTGTATATTCTTATGTAAGGCGGCGCAAAAGTTTAAAGCCGACAAAAACTGCGCATTCCAGTCTTATGCATACACAGTAATACTTAACGGATTAATATCCCATTGCCGAAGATTAAAAAAACAGTCTGAAGGTAACATAAAGTTTTTGGAAAAAACCAAGCGGGAATTAGTAGAATTTGAAACCAAAGGTATTACAATGCAAAACGATATTATTGAATTAGACATTTTATCGTTTTTAGAGAATATTAAAATGCAGTATTCAGGTACAACAAGACTTGGTATTGAAGCACTTGCTTGGAAGGTTAAGGGATTTACGGGTGCCGAGATCGCAAAAATATACAACGTTAAACCCAATAATATAGGCGCATGGATTTCAAGGGCATTGAAGAAATTACGCACAAATCCCGTATTTAATTTATATATAGAAGAAATGCTTAATAAACGCGTTTCGTAGTAACAAAAGAGGGTGAGAATATGAAAATGTATTATACGACAGTAGGAATTTTTAAACTTAAAAGGCAGGATAAAAACAACACATATCCTATGGTAATATTAGGCGGTAAGGAATGTCAACTTGACGTTCAGGAGATGATGATTTGGAGCTCTTTGAACTGGCGGATATTGAATGCTGCTCAACTTCGGGCGTATTATGAGGAAATGGAAAAGAATACTGATTTTATATGCAGTCGCAGTTATGAGGACGCTCTAAAAAGGCTTATAACCAGAGGTCTCGTTTCGGTAGGAATCGGAGAAAGTGATGAAGATGCATTATATAATTTAATTTCAAAACTTTACATAGTACCGCTTTACCAAAGTGCTTTTGTTCGCGTGATTTCTTTTCTTCGATTGGCGCTTTGCTTTAACGTTCCTTATGAAAAGGCAAAGGTGTTGTTCCAAAGAGACCGTAAAACCAAAACCGAAAAAAGAATTATGGAACTTGCATTTTCTGCGCCTATGTCAACTGCTGAAATGATAAAATGCGTAGATAAGGATATAGATTTTATAATGTCTGAAGATGATGTTGTAGAATTTTTGTATGATGATGAAAACGTAACCAGCGATACTATAGCCGATGTGTCAAGAAAATTACCCTCAGCACGAGAGGTAATGATAGCAATTTCTAATCTGTATTTACGAAGACAAATACTTTTTGAGAGGATATAGGTATGATAAAGTTTAAGAATTTCCCAGGTCCTGTTAAAGAAAAATTTGTCTCGCTTTTAATAGTCGGAATTTTGTTTTGGCTTGGCGGTATTGTAGTTACTGTTGTTTTTAATGATACGGTGATGTTTGTTTTAAGTGTTTTAATTTGCATGTTTAGCTTAATTAAAGCAACGGGTTTGTACTTAGCTGTATCAAAAGGGGAATATGAAACCATAAAAGGCACTTGTGTTTCAGTATCTCCCATTCTCATCCGTAAACAAAAGAAGGTAACAATTAAGGATAACGACGGTAACGAAAGATTAATGATTTTAGGTCGTTATTCAAGGATAGATATCGGTAAGGAATATAATTTTTATTTTAAAGGTACAAAAAGAATCAGTCTAGGACAAGAGTACTTTGACTCGGTTTTAGCCGCGGATTGTTTTCTTGGTTATGAAGAAAGTAACAAAGAATAATATCTATATATAGATTATATAACTTGACAAACACAATATATAGTGTTATAATGCAAATGTAGATAATTTTATGCAAGCCCTTGTGGGCAATCGTAACACAATTGTTACATCGCATATCAATGTTGAGTTTGTATTCAAGTACCGATAGAATTTTTCTGCCTTTATGGTATGAAAAGTTTATCGGTGCTTTTTATATAGATATTAAAGCCTTCGGGCAGAAAGGAGAAGAATGGCAAAGATTTTTGTTATCGGAAAGATAACAGACGAGGTAGAATTAAAATACAGCGAAAACAACGTACCGTATGTGCGCTTTACCCTTATGGAGATTATGGGCAAGGGTGCAAAACCACAATTTTATCAGGTGTGGGCATGGTACAAAGATGCAGAAGACCTTAAAAAATTTAAAGTGGGTAAGGACTCGGTTGTTCAGATAACTGGTACTCTTCAATTAGAGACATATATGAAATCCGACGGACAAACCCAAGATAAAAGGCTTAAGGTAATTATGGATAGCTGGAATTTTATTTCTAAGAAAATCATAAAAACAGAAGAAATAACGTCGTAATAATAACGACTCGGAGGAACCGAATGTGTTTTAAAAGAAATACATCGGTTCCTCTTTTTTGTTTTATGGAAAATTCATTTGAAAGGAAGAGGACTATGAAATCTCACCAAAAGCTGTGGAATTCAGTATCTTTGCTGATAGTAGCAGTTTTGGCAATCACGTGTTTTGTAAGAGGAAATGCAAAGGTATGGTTTTATTTGGCAGCATTTTTGCTTTGGAGCATATTTCTGTTAAGGAAATACTTAGTGCCGATTATAAAACGATACAAATACACCAGGGAAACTCGGCAGACGTTAAAACAACTCGAGAAGGAAAAACCCAATTCGCAACAAGGTAACAATGTTTATTTATTGCATACGCTCTTGTGCCACGTTAATCACAGAGTCACAGGGTATCTAAAAAGTATATATCCCGATGCAACGTGGAAATGGGTAAGCGACAATCCTGCAAATATTGTTGCAAAAGGCGGCACGGGAAGAATTGAGCTTTTTAATGTTAAGGATTATAATTTTGCCGATGTTTCTTTTGATACACAAGCAAATATTGAGTGTTCCTTGCTAAAGGTAGTAAGTTTCAAAGAGGCGTCACAAATAGAGGTTCAAGACTCTACAGCAGTTACGAACAAACCGGACATAGATCCACAAGTTTGGTTTGAAAAAAGCGGTAGATTAATACTTAAAAACCTCATTGCCGATTTAAGTTCGCGCGGTCATAATACCCTTACTATCACGGATGATGGTAGTTGCATTATTGAGCAAGGGGACAAGAAAATCGCAGTGTCTCAATTTGAAGCTTTTCCCGAAAGAGTATATCACCCTAAATTAATCAAAGTACTAGCAGGCGCAGGCATTGCTGCTAAAAGCGTTGATGCAGGACTTTCTGTTACTTGGTAGGTGGTTATATGAAAAAGGGAATAACACTTAACGAATTAGCAATAGAGATAGCTCGTCAAAAGAATGCAATGGCAGATTATATGGTAGAACCGTCAAGACTGCAAATGGATATTATTGATGATGATCTTAAAATCCGTGTGCTTGATAATGCTGGTAACGACCGTATCAGTCCATTGGATATCGGGGTATATGCTCATAGGCAAATAGGAAGTTATTTGTCAATACCACAAGCATATTACGATTTGATGAAAGATAAAAATCCTAAGTTGTTGGGTATTAATGTTAACGATTGGTTAGGCCAAAGTACTGATCGACGAATGTTAAGAACCCTTGATGGTGAAGCAAGGGCATTTCTGAGCGATAGGTACAAGCGAATAGATAACTATGATATTGCTCAGGTAACACTGCCGATTATTTCTCAAATACCCGACGTTCAAATTGTAAGTTGTAATTTAACGCCCGGAAAAATGTACATAAAGGCAATCAATCCTCGCCTTTTTGATAACGTAGTACCGGGAGATACAGTTCAAGCAGGCATAATTATAAGCAACAGCGAGGTAGGATTAGGCGCTGTAAATATTCAGCCCTTAGTTTACCGTCTGGTTTGCGAGAACGGTATGGTCGTTAATGACGCTGTAACCCGTAAAACTCATTTGGGACCTACTATTTCCGAGGATAATATATTTTATTATTCAAAAGAAACGGTTGAGGCAGATGATAAAGCCTTTATTTTAAAAATACAGGATACCGTTCGCGCGGCAGTTGATGAAGCAAAATTCAGAGTGGTTGTAGAGCAGATGCGAACCGCAAAAGAAGCGCGTATGAATACGGCTAATGTACCTGAATTTGTTCGTCTTGCAAGCCGCAATTTTGGTATAACCGAGTCAGAAGAAAAAGGTGTTTTACAGCATCTTATTGAAGGCAACGATTTGTCTCTTTACGGTCTTTCTAATGCTGTAACACGATATAGTCAGGACGTAGAAAGTTATGACCGTGCTACAGATTTAGAGGGTATTGGTTATAAGATACTGACGATGCCTACAAAACAATGGAATAGAATAAATGCAATGGCAGCGTAAACGCTGACTAAAAATTTTTGGAGGAAAATGAAATGACAAACGAAAATTCTTTAATGGTATTAGACAACTTTAAACTTCCTGCGGCTCAAAACACATCAGTAGAGGAACCTATTGATGATTTAAATGACTTTGAGGGTATTATGATGAGCTTTCCGCGAATCAAAATACCGGGAGGAGGCTCTACACAGTTTGAGGTGCCGAGTGAAAATCCGCAAAAACCCGATTATCTTCCGAGTATAGAGGGTATTATTATTTATAACCATAATACCAACGCATATTGGGAGGAGGGCGCTGAGTTCGATATGAATGCATCACCAATGTGTAGTTCACCTGACGGAAAAACAGGTTACGGAGATCCGGGCGGTGCGTGTGCAACTTGTCCGTATAATCAGTATGATACCGACCCAAATGGCGGCAGAGGTAAAGCGTGTAAAAATATGAGAAGTTTATATATTTTACAACACGATAAGCTTATGCCAATTAATCTCTTGTTGCCGCCTACAAGTTTGAAAGAATATTCAAACTTTGTTCAAAACGCTTTCATTATGAGAAAACGTCCATTATGGGGCTCGCTTGTACATATTGAACTTAGAAAAGTTGCTAACGGTTCAAATAATTATGCTGTTGCAGTATTTACGCGTGTTGGCGATTTCACAGGTGAAAAACTTGCAGAAATCAAAGAATACGCAATAGGCGCTCGTGCGGCTATAAAAGAAATGCTTGAGCAACGTGCCATAAACACCGAAAACCGCAATGAACCATTAGACGCAATTACTGAGGTAATAGATGAAACTGATGAAGGCGGCGAACCGTTTAATGCTGCAAATGCAATAGGAGACGGAAGTATAACCGCATAGATCTAAAAGGAGATGCTGTAGAAATACAGCATCCCTGTTTTTTTAGGAGGAAAAATATACGATGATGCCACTTACAGAAAAACAAAAACAATTGGCAGAAGCCAATCATAACCTTGTATATGAATTTTTAAATGCGAACAACCTACCGGAATCGCAATATTATGACGTTATCATTTTCGGATTTCTTTGCGCGGCGCAGGAATACTGTGAAAATTCTAAACTACATAAGTATTCTTTTTCAACAGTTGCTTGGAAAATGATGCAACGTGAATATTCAAACCATATTAAATATCTTGAACGTAAAAAGCGTGATTATCCAACGATAAGTCTATCTGAATTGCTCGGCAACAACAATAACTCAAAAAGCATCGAAGATATTATTGCTGTGGAAAATGAGCTTTTAGAGGATTTAAGGCTCAACTTATTGTTGCATGCTTTAGCTTCCGAAGTAACGCAAAAGCAAATGCGTATAATTCGCATGAAGCTTGACGGTTACCGTATGCACGATATTGCAAAGGAAGAAAAAATGACGTTCAGTGATATAAATGGTCAGCTTGATGGTGTTCGCAATATAATCCTTAAAATAATTGAATATTAGCGGAAGGAGTCAAAAGAAATGAAAAAGACTGTGGATTTAAGCGGTCATATTGTATTTCCTTTAAGAGAGGGAGTAGAAGCATATATTGCAAGTTCAAAGGGTATGGTTTATACATCAAAAGTTGTAAAAATAATATCTATTACAAATGAAATTGCGCATTTTGAAACGATGAATTCAGTGTATAAGGTGGTACTTGAAAAAAGTCCTGTAGCAATGGCGCAGACTTTACCCAAGTGTGCATAGTTTAAAAGCCGAAGCCACAGCATAATTTTACTGCTGTGGCTTATGTTAGGAGTGAAAAAATGAATTTGGCTCAAAAACTATCTAAGGTTGATATGACAACCGATAACCGCATATCCGCAGAGGACCGCCAATATTGTGAAACACACCAAAAGCCATATTTGGCGGGTCTTCGAGATCTTAAGCAATTAATGTCATACTGGGAAGGCGTAAAGAAGGAACAGGAAGAAATTCTCGGTGATTACGATAGGGAAGTTCTAAGATACAGTAACTATATAACGATAGAAGATTTTTCTATCCGTAATATCGAGAAAAAACTTTTTGATATTCATGAACTTTTTATACGCTTTATAATCAGTTATTTCAATAAAACCTATAATATACTGCTTGAAGTTAACAACATTAAAGATGCTATTATTCCGAAAAAGCCTGAGTACGATTATATTGACCGAGTAAATTATGATAAAAGGCTTGAAGAGTGGGAAAAAGAGATGCTTCAATTTACTGCTAACTATCAAGATGTTATTGATAGAATCTTAATTCAGCTTGACGGTAGAACGTTTTTAGAACGAGCGCTTGATGAAATTATTGAGTCTTGCCATGACGGTGGTTGGTCGGGCAATAACCCCGATTTTGAAATAAAAGGGGATACCATTCGTTTTAAAGATTACTTTTGTGATTATACCGATTGGTACAGTAGCAATAATTGGAGAATGAATGGCAAAATGAAATGCATTATTCCCGGACTTTACCATTTTGAAACAGGGTTAATAGGCGATATGCCGTATTTGTTTAATAGAATGCTAAGTAGTTTTAGTTATCCCGAACTGGATATGGACAGTGGCGGTAAGTTAAAGCATATTAAATGCTTTAAAAACGGTCGTGTAGATGTTAAGTTCTCAAGCAAAACGGTAGCAGACGAGTTTGCGGATAAGTATTTAGGATTTGTAACGGGCGGAGGTGCATCAGCGTGAAATACACTATATATCCACGCCCTGCAAGGCAAGGTGAAAGATCCGAGTTTAATCGTAAAATTTTGAAGCTGATTGATAACAAAGAGGTCGAAAAATACGATATAACTGGTGACGATATTTATAACGCATACACGGGCGACGGCGGTTTGCACGGACTTGAGCGTGGAGATTATAACACCTATCACGAATTTAGTGAGGCAAAAAAAGAGATAGAAAACGGTCAGTTTTTTACTCCGCCTAAGCTTGCTAAATTGGTAGTAGAGTGTATAAATCCTTCGTCGGACGAACTCATTGCAGACCTTACTTGTGGTGCAGGCGCGTTCTTCAATTTTATGCCAAATGAGAGTAATTTATATGGCTGTGAATTAGACATAAAGGCATTTAAAGTTGCAAGGTATCTGTATCCCGATGCGAATATTGAGAATAAGGATATACGCTCTTATAAACCAAATATTCGCTTTGATTATGTAATTGGTAATCCGCCTTTTAATTTAAAATGGTGGGTTGAAGACGGCTGTGATATGAAATCCCAGCTTTATTACTGCATTAAAGCTGCATCCTTATTAAAGCCTAAAGGAATTATGGCCATTATTGTTCCTGCATCCTTTCTTAATGACGAGTTTTTAAGCGTCAATGATGTTGCCGAAATGGAAGATAGATTTAATTATCTTGGACAAATATCCTTACCTGCTGATTCTTTTTCATCAATGGGCGTAAGCTCTTATGATACAAAGGTTCAGTTCTGGCAAAAGCGATCAGAGAGTGATACTGAGCAGAAAACATATAGACGCAACAGTGATTTTATTGTCCTTAAAGACAGTAATTATAATGATGTGGCATTATGGGTTCGGGATAACCTTTTACAAAAGGCAAAAAGTGAACTCAGGCAAAACAAATACGGTATTTTACGTGAAGTTGCAAAGGAAGGTGCATTGTCTACTGATTTTGAGTATAGGGTTAAAAGTATGCTTTACCAGATAAAGTGTCATCCTAAACTTAAAGAGTATTACAATAAATGCAGCGAATATTTGTACCGTTTTGCTCATCAGCAGCAACCTGAAGGTATGGATTATAAAGAGTGGGCAAAAAAGAAGATAACCGAGAAAAAGGTTATATCTTACCTAAAACACGTTCTTGCAAAACAAAATGCTCCTGAGCCTCAAGATAGGATTTCGCTTGTAAAACAAAAATATAATTTTGTTTATAAGGCATACAGTCCTAAGACTTCAAAGTTACTTACCGAAGAACAAAAGACAGCCGTACCGATATACGACGTTGTATCGGGCGCGTGTTTTGATGAATTTCCGGGATTTGAGAAGCTTATTCGCAAAAAGCAGAATGAATATGCTATCCAAAATGCACAGTTTGCGGATATGACTGAAAATGCGGAAATAAAGCAGTGGCTTGAAGATTTTACGCTTTGGGATAGTGAAAACGAGGAAGAAATTCGCCTTAACGATATTCAAAAGCAAGATTTGAATTTAATGCTTCAAAAGCGTTATGGACTTCTTCAATGGGAGCAAGGTTCAGGTAAAACACTTGCAGGTATTGCTGTTGGTAGATACCGTATGAAAAAACAAAATATCCATCATACATGGGTTATTTCGTCTGCGATATCTATAAGAAACAATTGGGACGTTGTTTTAGAAAATTACTGTTTACCGTATGTGTTTGTTGAAAAACTTGAGGATTTACAAAGAATCCGCAAAGGAGATTTTGTAATTATGACTCTTTCAATGCTTAATAAATATCGGAAGAAAATTAAACGCTGGGTTCGTATTTATAATCAAAAGATACAGCTCATTTTTGATGAAAGTGATGAAATGTCTAACCCTTCATCAATAACGGCTAAAAGCGTGCTTGATTGCTTTAGACGTTGTAAGTTCAAATTGCTTACAACGGGAACCAGCACAAGAAATAATATTGTAGAGTTTGCGCCTCAGTTGGAGCTAATGTATAACAATTCTGCAAATATGATTTCTTGGTGTCAGCGAACGTATTCTTACGATTATGACAGCGGTGAAGCATACCTCTGCGACGAAGATAATGAGTACTTTGGTAAACCTATTCCTGCATATAAAAAAGGTTACAGTTTATTCAAGGCATCTCATTTGCCCGGTAAGGCAACGGTATTTGGCGCAGAAAAAATGACTCAGGATATTTATAATTCTGACGTGCTTGATGAATTGCTTGGTAAAACTGTTATTACTCGCACCTTTGAAGAGGTAGTTGGTAAGGAAATACGTAGAATACATCAAGTTCCTGTTCCTATGTCCGATGATGAAAAGACGATATATTTAATGGCTATGAAAGAGTTTCATAAACTTAAAGATTCGTATTTTGGTACCACGGGCAACAGTCGCAAGGACAGTATTCTCGCCATTATGCAGCAAATAACACTGCTGATGAAAATTAGCGCGGCGCCGAACACTCTAAGCGAATATACGGGAGGTCTCCCTACAAAAATATCTAAAATATTGGATATGGTAGGGGAGTTTGCTGATGAAACTGTTGCGATAGGTGTAAGGCATTTGGACGTTCTTGAGGCATACAGGCAGGCGCTTGAAGAAAGATTCCCCGACAGAAAGATTTTTGTTGTTACAGGTAAAATGTCTTTTGCTAACCGCAAGAAGCTACGAACTACGCTCAAGGAAAGTGAAAACGGCATATTGTTATGTACTCAACAAAGTTTACCTTCAAGCGTTAACTTTGAATACGTTAACAAAATTTTTATACCAGAGTTGCACTATAACAATGCAAAGATGAGTCAGTTTTATATGCGTTTCATTCGTTATACCTCTACAGATTACAAGGATATTTATTTTGTAACTGCCCAGGATAGCATAGAGGCCAATTTGTTGCAGATGGTTATGTGCAAGGAAAAGATAAATTTATTTATGAAAGGTAAGAAGACCGACCTTGACGAGATATATGAAAAGTTTGGTGTTGACTATAATCTTATGTCGCAAATTTTGCGCAAGGATATAGACGAAAACGGACATTCATATGTTCGCTGGGGAAGTCAGAAAATTGCGTAATGCAGAAAGGATTAATTATGGATGATAAGAAACAAATTGCCATAAAAGGAATTGATTTATGCAATAGGATAAGGTCAGGTGTTAGTGAACTTTGCGGGATTATGGATATAACAGACGATACCTTTAATGAACTTGATAGAGTTGAGGATTATAAAGGCATAATTCGCAAAGTGGATTTATGGAAAAAGCAATATGAAAATTATTTGAAGGAGAACTGCTCAAATGAAAAGAAATAAAAGAAAAGGTGTTTTAAAAAGCGGAAAGATATACAGCGCACAGGCATATTTGGAATTAGTGCTTGGCGAATGTTATATCATCAACCACACAAAACCGTTATTGCCACAAATTGAACGTGTTTTGTATCTAAACAGAAAGCCGTATCGCAGTTTTAAATTGCAGGATACAGAAAAGGCTCTTAATCATAAGGGCAATTATGTACTTGTGAGTTGCTGTGATGTTTCTGAAAATTTAATACCATACGAAGAATATCGTTGGTTCAGAGTACCAGACAGTTTTGCTGGTTAAAGGAGGATAAATATGTCAAAAGATGTACATTTAAAGAAAGCAATAATTATGGGTGAAACGGTTAAACTTATATACGATGACGATACAAGTTTAATAGTTAAAAAGGCTGATTATGACAGGGTGTTTCAGTGTATGGTGAGCTGCCCTAAAAGTGATATTCAGCGCGATTATGCTATAAATACATACTATGGATTTATACAAAACAGCAGAATGAATAACAGTTATGTTCCTTGCGGAAAATGCATAGATAAAATAGTTTTCGGTATTTATGTCGAAAACGAAGGTTGTATATCTGAAGCCGCTATGATTTGGGAGAAAATCGGTAGTGAAATAATCCCATATCTGCGAATGTTCTGTGATGGTATTTCGGCTGCTTATTCGGATGAGTTCAAAGAGGTAATAGAAGAATTAAATGGTCGTGATACAATTACACCAATTGAATTTTCTGAGTTGCTGATAAAACACGGGTTTAGGGATGATTCTGACAAACCGTTATCTCATTAAGGTGAAAATGAACCTAAATTAGTACAATAGATTAAGGCACCCTGATTGGCAACAGTCAGGGTGTTCCTTGTGCATCTAAAAAAATAAATTCCTTGCAAATTCGTTTTTAATGTATTAGAATGTTGTAAAAAATAAACAGGAGATTTTATGATGGATGTATTTGTAGAGCAAATTGTTGCTATTAAAAAGACGGGAAAAGATTTTGCGGCATATGTAGGTATAGTATTATTATCGTTGATACTGATGCTTATTGCTTATTTGTTTTTAACCTCTATTTTTATTGCCGTTGCTGCCGCAGTAATATTTGGCGCTTTTAAACTTATTCTAAAGTTAAATGTTGAGTATGAATATATCGTTACTAACGGCACAATGGATATTGATAAAATAATTGCAAAAAGCTCACGTAAGCGTATGCTTAGTTTTGAGATTTCATCAATACAGCGTATTGAAAAGTTTACAGGCACTCTTCCAAATAATGTTGATATAAAGAATTGTTTCTTTGCTTGCAATAAAGACGATGTAAATGCGGTTGTTGTTTATTACAAGGAAGAGGGAAAACAACAAAAAGTATTTGTTTTCGCACCTGATGAACGAGTGCGCGAATCTATAAAGAGTATTTTGCCAAGATATATTGGCGAAAACCTTTAATTTGGAAGGAAATTTTAATGAATACAATAGCTACATATAACCAGATAATCAATCAAAAATTTAACAAAGATTTTAAATTACTTTACGGTGAGTACGAAAAGGCTTCAAAGAGATACTGCGATGCGATTTATGAGTTTGAAAAGCTTTTTGGCACGCGTAGGGAAATTCGTATGTTTTCAGCACCCGGTCGTACTGAAATTGGCGGCAATCATACCGACCATCAGCACGGTATGGTGCTTGCGGGTAGCGTAAATCTTGATGTTATTGCAATCGTTTCTGCTAACGATGATAATATCATTAGAATTCAATCTCAAGGTTATCCAATGGATGAAATCGATATTAGCAACCTTGAAATTAATAAAAAAGAAAAGGGAAGGTCCAGTGCGCTTATACGCGGTGTCATTGCGGCATTTAAGCAAAATGGGTACGACATTGGTGGTTTTGATGCATATACAACGTCCGATGTTTTAAAGGGTTCGGGCCTTTCATCATCAGCTGCATTTGAAGTTCTTATCGCCAATATAGTAAATGGACTTTATAACGATAATAAGGTTGATGCCATAACTATTGCAAAGTATTCACAGTTTGCCGAGCGCGAATATTTTGGCAAACCGTGTGGTTTGCTTGACCAGATGGCAAGCTCGGTTGGGGGATTTACCTTTGCCGATTTTAATGACCCGCAAAATCCTGTTGTTGAAAAAATAGATGTTGATTTATCTGATTCAGGTCATACACTTTGTGTTGTTGATACGGGTGGTAATCACGCCAATTTAACACAAGACTATGCAGACATTACCCTTGAATGTAAAGCAGTAAGCAATATGCTGGGTGTGGAATTTTTGCGAGATGCAGACGAAAAGAAGTTTTATGATAATATTGCCGTTATCCGTGAGAAATGCGGCGATAGGGCTGTAATGAGAGCAATGCATGTATTCAACGAAAACAAACGCGTTATTACACAAAAAGCATCTCTTAAAAAAGGTGATTTTAACACATTTTTAGCAACGGTAAAACGCAGTGGCGAATCTTCGTACGACATATTGCAAAATGTATATTCACCTAACAACCCAAAAGAGCAGGCTATATCTTTGGCTTTGGCTCTCACAAAACAGTTTTTAAACGGCAGAGGTGCATATCGTGTTCACGGCGGCGGTTTTGCGGGAACTATTCAGTGTTATATCCCAAACCAGTTGTTTGATGATTATAAAAAGATGATAGAAGCTGTTTTTGGTGAAGGCTCGTGTGTGAAATTATTTGTCCGTTCGGTTGGAGGATATGAATTAAACTTGATATTTTAATAAGCACAAAAGGAATCCATAAATGGATTCCTTTTGTGCTTATATAATTTCTTTAGTTGCAATCAGTTGAGTACCGAAGATATTGTCGCATATTGTGTCGCCTATTTTAATGGGTGCATTGACTTGTGTGTTTCTTATTATGTTCATTAATTCAAAAATTTTGCTTTTTGGAATGGGGTCTTTTGTTTTAACACTAACCATCGTTTCTTTTCGATTTGAAACTCTTATTATTGAAGTAACTGTTCTTGTTGGGTTGGTGCATTCATCTATGGCATATTTTTCTCCGCGTGGACAAGCGTTGCCTAAAACTTTTAATGTATCAGTTTCTTGCTTAACTTGCAGGTAACAACCTTTGGGGCATATTATACATATTAAATTCTTGTCCATTATGTTTCCTCCAATTCTATTGTAATTTTATCATTTATAGCATAAAGGATATTGGATTTAATAGTGATTTTTTCCATTTCTCCAGGCGCTGCTTTTATACGAACGGCTGAGGTTAAAATCTCATTTCCAGACTTTGCCAAAATCTTAACCTTTCCAAAAGGTTTTGTCACTCTAAAATAGAGAGTAACATCTTCTTTGTTTTTGTATATTTTCTGTGGAAGCACATAACGAATACCAAACCCTGTTTCTGTTTTTATAGCGTCTTGATTATCTGAAGGTTCAAGTAAATGCTTAGCAGCAGCTTTGCCTGCAATTTCCGATTCGTCTGAAACATAGTCAACCAAATCGTGTACTTGAAGAACATTTCCGCAAGCAAAAATTCCTTCTATGTTAGTTTGCCTGTTTTGGTCAACAATGGCACCGCCGGTTACATTATCAATAGCAATTCCTGCTTCGCGAGTAAGTTCGTTTTCTGGTATAAGGCCGCAAGAAAGCAAAAGTGTGTCACAAGGAATAAATTGTTTTGTTTTTTCTATAGGTTTGCGATTTTCGTCTACTTGCGCTATAGTTACACCTTCAAGGCGTTCTTTGCCGTGTATTTCGGCTACGGTGGTACTTAAATAAAGCGGAATATTAAAGTCTTCAAGGCACTGGACAATATTTCTTGTTAATCCGCCTGAGTAGGGAAGAAGTTCGCAAACTGCTTCAACCTTTGCACCTTCAAGAGACATTCTTCTTGCCATAATAAGACCAATGTCGCCAGAGCCTAATATTACAACTTTTTTGCCAACCATATAACCTTCACAGTTAATTAGTTTTTGCGCTGTGCCCGCACTGTAAATACCAGCAGGGCGTGTACCGCAAATGTTAAGAGCACCACGGCTTCTTTCACGGCACCCCATAGCAAGAATAATTGCTTTTGCCTGTATTTTCAGTATACCATCACGATTAGTTGCGGTTACAATTTTGTCTGAAGACACTTTCAATACCGTGGTTTGAGTGTATACTTTTATGTTTCGCTCGTTTACCATATTCGCATAAATAGCCGCATATTCAGGTCCTGTAAGTTCTTTACCAAGTTTGTGTAATCCAAAGCCGTTGTGGATGCATTGTCTTAAAATGCCACCCAAATTGTCTTCACGATCTATAATAACAACATCTTTAATTCCGTTGTCATAAGCGGATATAGCCGCTGCCATGCCTGCGGGTCCGCCTCCAACGATAACGATATCATGATTTAACATAACATTATTTCTCCTAATATTAGATTTTTCCTGTTAGCATATGGGAAAGATTGCCTTTTTTTGTGATTTTTTCCATTGGAATATTATGTTCTTCGGCGATAAGATGCATAACATAGGGAGAACAAAATCCGCCCTGACATCTTCCCATACCGGCTCTTGTTCGTCGTTTTACGCCATCAATGTCAAATGCGGGAGGATTTGTCCGTATTGCATCTCTTATTTCTCCTTCAGTTATTCCTTCGCAACGACAAACAATCTTACCATAAGCGGGATTTATTTTGATAAATTCATCTTTTTCTTCGTCGCTCATTTTGTTGAATTTATCACCATCTTCACGATAACCGTTCCAATCAAATTTTTCTTCAAAGAAAACATCGTTTTTCCATAGTAAATTCGTTACATAACGGGCTATCGCTACACAAGATGTGAGACCGGGTGAATCTATTGCGGCAACATTTATAAGTCCTTTAACTTTGCTTGATGCTTCAATTATAAAATCACCATTTTTTTCTGACGAACGAACACCCGCAAAAGAAGTGATAACCTGAGAAAATTGTACATTCGGTACGCTTTTTTTTGCAAGATTTAAGACGGTATTTATTCCTTCTGATGTTATTTCCTTGTTTTCGGGTGTGTTTACCTTTGATGCGGTAGGCCCTGTTAGTAAATTGCCGTCAGCAGTCGGTGTTACTAGGATACCTTTTCCTTCGATAGATGGCACTTGGAATATTGTATGTGAAACAAGTTTTCCTTGTGTTTTGTCAAGGAGTAAATATTCACCAGAGCGTGGTATTATTTCAAAGTCACCGTCTCCAGCCATTTTTGCAATTTTATCGCTATAACAACCTGCGCAGTTAATTAGATGTTTGCCTTTTACGGACAAACCATTTTTTGCCCAAATGGTAAAGACTCCACATTTCTTTTGAATGTCTATTATTTCAAAATTGCGAAGAAGCTCTACTCCGTTATCCATTGCGTTACCCATTGCGGCAATGGTTAGTTTGTATGGACAAATAATACCAGCAGATGGAATATGAAGGACGAGCGAAATTTCTTTAGAAAGTGCAGGTTCTAATTTCCGAGCTTCTTCACCTGAAATTAGTTTCATACCTGCAATAGAATTTTCTAAACCGCGATTGTAAAGTTCCAATAAAGTTTTTTCTTCTTCTTTTGAAAAAGCACATATCATTGATCCGTTTTGATTGTGAGGAACATTGAGTTGTTTTGCGGCTTCGTAAAGTAATTGTACACCCTCAGTGTTCATTTTTGCCTTTAGAGTTCCCGGCTCGGGATCATAACCTCCGTGAATTATACCGCTATTAGCTTTTGAAGCGCCCGTTGCAACATCATTTTCCTTCTCAAGAACACAAACGGAAAGTTTGTATTTAGAAAGTTCGCGTGCTACCATACTGCCGATTACTCCCGCACCTGCGATAATTACATCATAAGTCATTGAATATCTCTCCTTTATAATATAAAAAAGAGAAACGGAAAACAGGGCGGTTTTACCGTCCTTTTTTCCGTTTCTCTTAATCTCTTTGGAATATTAAATTTTTAAATGTACCACAACTCTTTTTTTCCTGTGGATATTGCTATTGCACCGCAACCCAATGCGGAGGTAACTTCGGATTTTGTTTCGATAAGACCTCCCGCAATGACGGGAGTTTTTTCTTTTGAAAAATGCGAAATAACCTTTTCGATAACGCCAGGCATTATCTCAATAAAATCAGGTTTAGCTGTTGAAATCATATCGGTTATACTATTGAGCCCTTGAGAGTCGAGCGCAAAATAGCGTTGGACAGTTAAAAGTCCGATTTCTTTGGCACTTTTTATCAAAGAAGCTTTTGTACTTATGATTCCGTCAGCATTTAAACTTGCTAACAATTCTATTCCACATCGGTCTTTACCGATGCCTTTTAATAGGTCTATATGTACGAAAACAAACTTGTTTTTTTCGTGCGCTTCAACTATCTTTTCACCGATTGTTAAAACATTGCCTTCTAATAAAAAGACAATATCAGCAGGAGAATTAAGCGCATCGTGAAATTGACCTTCGTGCACTGCTGCAATAATTGGAAAATTTTCCAAGCAACTATATATTTTAGAAAAAACCATTGCTTTCATTCCTTTTGTTAGAGAGTATAACACGGATAAAATATACTGTCAAGAAAATAAATTTATTTAGCGTAATAATTATTCTTTTTCAACAGATATTAATCTGAATTTTTTTGGAGTTACTCCCATTTCTTCGTTAAAACATTTGATATAATGGCTCAAATTTGAAAACCCGCATTCTAAGGCGATTTCGTTTAAAGTCATATTAGTACTTGAAAGAAGTTCCAAAGACCGAGAGACCCTTTTTTTTGTTATGTAATTAGAAAAAGATATGCCGGTTTCAGATTTAAATATTCTACTGAAATAGCTATAACTCATTGAGCAGAATTTTGCGGCACATTCTAATGTTATAGTAGAAAAATTTTCATCAATATATTCAAAAACACCTGAAAAATTGTTTGCTATTTTGGGTAGTGGGTTATTGATGTTTATCGAGCTGGAGTGTCTAAATGCATAGGACATTATTAACATAATATTAGCTCTTAGTGCCAACCTTTTGAAATAATCATCATGCGAATAGTTTTTATATGAATATGAAAAAAGTTCATAAATATATTTACGCGATTCTTGGGTTGCTTTAAATAACTCATAATCTTTGAGTAGCGATATAAAATAATCTTCAGAAGGGATATGCCTACTGGAAGGAACGTGAATAATTCTATTAGCAAACTTGATACAAATGTGTTCGTTGTAATCAGTATTGGCGAAGGTTGCGTGTGGTATGTTTTGTGAGATGCAAATAAAATCTCCTTCGTCTAAAATAACTTCTTCAGATAGAAGAGTGATTTTCAACTCGCCCTTAACACAGTATAAAAGTTCTAATTTGTCGTGATAATGATAAATCGGGGGTGGTCCGTTTTTGCTGATTTTTCTATATAAACATTCCATATAAAATGGTAATTTGTTTTTTTCACAGTTAAAAGCTTCTTTTTCATGGACTAAATTTCTATTCATTTAAAACATCCTTTCAGCAAAATATTAACATAGTAATTTAAAAAAATCAATAAGTTTTGTTGTAAAAATTATACTTTTAACAGTATAAAATAGACGGAAATATCAAGATTTTAACATTTTTTTGTAAAATTACCTTTAATTTCCACTGTGAAAATTAGAAACGAAAATATGACAAAATTTTGACAAAAGGTAATTAAAATATAATATACAAAAAAGAGTTGTTTTACTATAATTAAAATGTATAATTGCCATTTAGTTTGGGGGAGTGCCTTTTGAAAATTGTAACCGCCTATTTAAACGATAATAAACAAACGGTTCAGGATTATCATGTTAGGATTGAAAAAAAAGCGGTAGAAAATGTATTTGGCGTTTTTATTGATGGTTTTTCAAGCAACCCCTTAGATATGAATTTTGGCGCAGCAATAGAATTTGAATTGGACAATGTAGAAAGTTGGATGGCAAACTATCGTCACTCTGAATTTTGGTGCAGTCCTAAATTTGGTAAAGATTTGCAAGATGTGCCAAATGAAACCCAAGGTTTTATCTACAAGAAAAATGACGGCACTTACGGTGTGATTCTTCCCGTTGTATCCGAGCAATACAAATGTGTCATTAAGGGTATCGAAGATGGAAAACTTCAAGCAAGACTTTTTAGTTGGTTTGAAAATATGAATAGCTGCAAGGCACTTGCGTTTATGTATGCCGAGGGTGATAATCCTTACAAACTGATGAAGCAATGTGTTAAAGCGGCGCTAAAACTATTGAACAACGGAATAAGAAGTTGTGACGAAAGAAGATACCCCGAAATATTTGAATATCTTGGTTGGTGCAGTTGGGATGCATTCCAAATAAGAGTGAACGAAGATGACATTCTTAAAAAATGTCAGGAGTTTAAGGATAAAGACATTCCTGTTAAGTGGGCGATTATTGATGATATGTGGGGAGAGGTCCACAATTTTTACGACATTAAGTACGAAACGCGTAGCGAAATGTTTAGACTTATGCGTTCCTCAAAGCTTTATTCGTTTAAGGCCGACCCACGAAGATTTCCAAATGGTCTTAAGACCTGTATAGAAAAGGTTAACGATTACGGCATATCGGTTGGTATGTGGCATCCGACAACGGGTTATTGGTGCGGCGTTGACCCAGAGGGTGAAATCTACAAGAACTTAAAAAATTCACTCATTCAAACCGAGCAAGGTTGGTTTATTCCTACATACGAGCAAAACAAAGCATACACATACTACAATGCGTATCACGATTATCTACGAAACAGCGGCGCTGAGTTTGTGAAAATTGATAATCAAAGTATGACAAGGCGTTTTTATAAAAAATTGGCTCCCGTTGGTGAAGTTGCAAGGCAGTTCCATAACGCTATTGAGGCATCGGTTGGGTCACATTTTGACAATCAAATGATTAACTGTATGGGTATGTCAAGCGAGGATATGTGGAATCGTAGCGTCAGTCCTATATCAAGATGCAGTGACGATTTTCAACCCGAAGATAGGGCGTGGTTTGCAAAACATATTTTGCAATGCTCTTATAATACTGTTGTTCAAGGTCAGTTTTATTACTGTGATTGGGATATGTGGTGGACGGATGACGGTCAGGCTGCCAAAAACAGCTTGTTGCGAGCAATAAGCGGCGGTCCAATTTATGTAAGTGATACGCTTGGCCGCAGTCGGGCTGAAGTGCTTAAGCCATTAGTGTTAAAAGATGGAAAAATTTTAAGACCCGATAAACAAGCTTGTCCTACATTAGATTGTCTTACGGTTGACCCGCTTACAAGCGGTAAGATATTTAAACTTCAAAATATGTCAAACGGTAGCGGAATTTTAGCGGCGTTTAACATTGATTCTGAAAATACCGCCGTAAGTGGCACGGTTTCCCCGTCAGAAATTGATGGACTTGTTGGTGACGAGTTTGCCGTGTATGAACATTTTAGTAAAGAACTCAAGCTTGTAAAATATGACGAGTCTTTCAAAGTGAATCTTAATGATAATGATGATTTTAGACTATATATCATAGTGCCTTTAGAAAACGGAAATGGTGTCATAGGTAGAATTGATAAGTTTATCTCGCCTAGAACTGTTTCATTCAATCGTAAAGGTGATTTTGAAATTATTGAAGATGGTCCTTATGCAACAGTCGAAAATAGAAAATTAGTTTTTTATCAATCAAACAATTTGTCGAAAAAGGAGATGATGACTTAAATGAATATCAATGTTAATCGGTTGAAGCGGCAAACGCCGACGATTCTGTTTAGCATAACGCGGTATCTTATCCTTATAGCATTTGCATATGTACTGTTTTATCCATTCGCTTTTATGTTGGTAAATGCCTTTAAAAGCACAGGTGACTGGCTCGACCCAACGATTGAGTGGATACCAAAAAATCTTTCTATAGACAACATAAAGTTATCAATGCAAGTTATGGATTATTGGACGTCATTAGGAAGTACATTCATAAACAGTATAGTTTCTGCTTTGATTTCATTTGTTTCATGCTCATTTGCGGCATATGGTTTGGCAAGATTTGAATTTCCTGGTAAAAAGATACTGACAGGAATAATGGTTTTGTGTATTCTAATCCCCGACGCAATGATTATGATACCGAGTTATGACAATTTCCGTCATCTTGATTTTTTAGGAATTTTGGGCGGAATTTCAAAATTAGTAGAAACTGAATTGCGACCTAATGTTGTAAATACGCCTTTGGTATTTTGGTTGCCTGCGTTATTTGCTACGGGACTCAAAAACGGATTGTTCATATACATATATATGCAGTTCTTTAAAGGATTACCGAAAGAGTTAGAAGAAGCGGCTTGGATTGATGGCGCGGGTCCGTGGAAAACATTTTTAAGAATAGTTCTTCCGTCTTCGGGTGCTGCGGCTGTTACTGTTTTGGTTTTTTCGGTTGTTTGGTACTATAACGACTATTACCAAGCGCAAATTTATTTATCTGAGAACTATCCTTTAAGCGTTGTGCTTTCAAACTTTACTAATCTGCTCAATAGTGCAGGAATTACCGGTCAAACATTTTCATTAGGTGCGCTGTTGTTGACTGGTTCGTTTATAACGATTGTACCTTTGATGATTTACTTTTTATTTATGCAGAAAAAGTTTGTTAATAGTATAGCAACCTGCGGAATAGTGGGTTAAATATAAAAACACAAGGAGATTATAGTTATGGCTACATTGAAAAAAGTTTTATGTTTGATTTTATCTATCGCTATGGTTTTTTCGTTGGCGGCTTGCGGTAACGATAATACCGAGTCAATAGTAAACCTTGGCGGAGATGAAGAGTGGGGCATTGAAGTAGATGCACCAAGCGGCACTGAAAGCAGCACTTCAAGTGGCAACAAAGCACCTGAAGTTTCGGTTCCTGAGGATTCAGGTCAAAGCACTACGGTTAAGACACCTGCTGTAAAAAATGCGGATGACCTTTCCTGGAAAGATTTGTTAGCGCAAATGCCATCTAAACTCAGAGGCACAACAATAAAAATTTACTCTTGGAATCCTATAAAGGATGTTACTGGTGCTGAAAAAGTTATCAGTGATTTTGAAAAGCAAACGGGTATTACGGTTGATTGGACAGTAGGTAACTACGACAACTACGAGTCAGAAATAGCTGCGTTAATAAACAGCGGCAATTCCCCTGATATTATTAGATACAATAATCCGGCTGCTGCAAAAATGTATTTAACACAGGATATTGCTAAAGCTACCGGCTATGATTTCAAGGGCGATATATGGGATAAAAGAGTTACAGAGTCTTATTCTGTGAATGGTAAAACCTACGGCGTAAATCTTAAAAACACCTTTAATCAACAGCCTACCGTTGTTGCTTATTCTATGAATACCATTAACCGTTATAAGCTTGAAGACCCATATACTCTTTGGAAAAACGGTGAATGGACATACGACAAGTTCATTGAAATGTGTAAAGATTTTAAAGAAGAGACAGGTAGACCTGCTTGGATGACATCTGGACATATGGAAATGCTTTGGTTCAATAATGTTCATATGATAAATTACGACGGCAAAAAATACACAAACAATCTTTCGGACCCTGCAGTTCTTAAGGCTTTACAAGCAAGTTGCAACAATCGTGCAGACGGCATTACCTGTGAAGCGGCGCGTGAGCACGACAAGTTAGAAGACGGCACATATTTATTCTTTACAACAAATATTCTCGCAGCTCGTCGTACCGACTTCCACTTTGCTAATCTTAAAGCTGATGATGACCTTTATTGTGTACCTGTACCAACAGGAATAGGTGATAAGGAAGTTGTGCACTGGCAAGAATTTGAGGCTTACGGTGTTGCGAAAGGAGCTAAAAATCCAGGCGCTGTTTACTACTTCTTGCGTTATTATCTTGACGCTGCTAACTACGATGAAGATATGTTCTTTGTAAATAACCAAACACTTGAGACCTATAAGTATTGTATGGGCATAGAAAACTATCACTATACAATTGATGGTGCGCTTACAAGTGTTGTAGGCGAGAATTTAGGTGACTTAGACAAATTTGTCAGAACCGGTGGAACTGCAGCACAGGTTAAAAACAAGCTGGATGAGGTTTCCAATCTTTTTGATAGAGCTGTAAGCAAGGGTAACGAAACTTTAGATAAGTTTGAATAATTATTTAAGGAGATATTGCAAATGAAAAAAATATTTGTACTATTTCTTGCAATGTTGATGGTGGCGGCTTGTTGCTCGTGCAAAAAGGTTGAGCCGGTAGGTAGTTCTGATAACGAAAGCAGTGCAATCCAATCGGGAAGTGTTAGTAATAACCAAGACGCTTCTTCCGAAGATGTTTCTTCTGAAGAAGATATTACCACCAACAGTGATGGTAATAAAAAACCTACCTCAACTACAACATCTCAAGGCAAGATAAATCTTGAAGATGCTCCTATTTTTGAAAATTATATTACAGTTGATGATTCTGTTGAGTATCCGGATTCATTTGTAGAATATAAAACCGCGCCATCTACTCTTGATACTGCGTGGAATAAAGACGTTACATTGGCAGTTGGCAATACCGATGAATTAGCCAAAGAAATGCGCAACAAAGTGTTAAACTCATCAAACACACTTGATATTTACGATGTAAAGGGTACTGTATATTACATTTCGCCAAATGGTGACGATGAAAACGATGGTAAGTCACCGAACACAGCGTTTAAAACAACCAAGGCTCCTATTTTTAGTATGAATATATTAAAAGAGGGCGATGCGGTTCTTTTTGAAAGAGGCGGCTTGTGGCGTCTAACCAGTGCGATAAAGTGCAAAAAAGGTGTAACATACGGTAGTTATGGCGAAGGTGAAAAACCAACATTCTACGGTTCGCCGTACAACTATGCCGTTGCTGATTATTGGGTGCCAAGCACTCGTCAGAATATTTGGAAGATTGCCATAGCCGATTCGGATATTGGTCTTGCAGTATTTAACAACGGCGAAATGGTCGGTGTTAAAAAGTTAAATGGTATCATCGCGTTAGAAAAGAACGGTGATTACTACTTTAACCAAAAAGAAGATACACTATATTTGTACTGCGATAAGGGAAATCCGGGTAAGGTGTTTACGGATATAGAATTCGGTCTTAACAAAGCTATTTTTAGCGTATCAAACGCAAGCGATGTTACCATTGATAACTTAAGGATTAAATATTCCGGTAGATTTGGTGTCGATTTGTGCGGTTGTGATAATTCGGTTATAACCAATTGTGAAATAGGCTTCATAGGTGGCGCAATTCAAAAAGGAACAACCAGACTCGGTAACGGTATTCAGGTTTGGAATGGCGTTACAAATCATAAGGTAGAAAATTGTTGGATTTATCAAATCTATGATGCGGCAGTCACTTTCCAGGGTAACAACGACGCTGATATTCACAATAGCGATATATATAAGAATATAACCTACAAGGATAATCTTATAGAGTATTCAACATATTCATTTGAGTTTTGGCATGGAAACTCTGCTCCAATGGTATCTGACGCAACAATTGAAAATTTTGTTTGCACTAATAACTTAAGCCGTTTTGTAGGTTACGGTTGGGGTAGACAGCGTGCTGACCACACAGGCAACCACATTTGTGTGTTTGACCGAGCATTCCCAAATGCTAAGGGCAACAAGATAACTGACAATATCTTTGATATGGCAGATAGCTTTATTGTTAAATGGGGCTTTAAGACTGGCGCCGACAACGGCGAATGGGATATTAGCAATAATACCTACTATCACGGCGCTAACCGTTTTAACGACGCGATGCGATTTGGCACACAGGCGACAGCGACAAATCTTGGGCAGTTAGAGTCGGCTATTTCAAAATTTGAACAAAATCCTAAACTTGTAGTTTGGGTTGAATAATAAAGGAGGTAATTTGATTGAAAATTAAAAAGTTATTAGCACTTTTCCTATCATTTATTATGGCATTTTCTTGTATTACAGTGGTTCCTTTTACCGCTACTGCTGAAGAAGCAACACCTGTTGCTACCGAAACCGAGGATGCGGTTTTCATTGGTAAGGCTGTTGAAAAACAGGTTTCAAATGTGTTTATTCCACTTAGTGCGCGTAATACAATGGCAGATGGCAGTGGTATTGCTTTGACAGATGACCACTATTTTAAGGTGACCTTTAAAGCAAAAATGCTTTCAGGCGATAAGCCAATAATGGGTTTTGTGCGTACAAACTATGGTGCAAAAGGTTCTTATACAGAACAGGGATTTGTAGATAATACCGATACCGACACGGATGGCGATTTTCTCTATACGAGTTATGATGAGACTACAGGCATTTTTGAAGGTATCTTTAAAGCAACGGTAAGTGACAACTATGACCACAACAAAGACGATAAAGGTCAGGGCAATCGTTGGGGATTCTTAACAATAGGTAATGCAGAGCATAACGATAGTTGGCACGGTGAATATAACTACGATGTTTCTTTCATTATGTCAGATATTGAAGTTAAATATTATGATACCTCAACAGGTAATGTGTCCGGTGACAGTCTTGTTCCTGATTTTAGTGATGAAAGTATTGATTTTAAGGGAACATATTTTCATAGAAGTAACTCTAAAGAAGCCGGCACAGAGTATTACGACGGATTCTATTATGCAACTGCCGACAAGTGGCATATAGACACAAGTCCAAAGAATGTTAAGCATGTTGAGGTTCCTGTTGATTACAATACCTCGTCTAATTACAGCGCAGGTAATTTTGTGCAAACAGCAGAAACCGATTATACCCGCGAATACTATACGAATGCTAACTACAGCGACTTGTATTTTGAAAAATTAACCGATAGTAACAATAATGGTTTTGCTGTTATTGAAAGCGGCGACATTAATAAAAAGGTTATTGTTATTGAAGCCAACCACGAAAACGAAGAAGACAATAGAACTTATGAATCCGGTTATAAGCCAAACCGAAACAGAAAAGCAAACATTTTTATTCCTTTAAGCTTGACACAGTATGTAAACCCCGTAAACGGTAATGTTGGCGATCCGTATAATCAACAGTGTATCGTTAAGGTTACGGTTAAGGTAAAAATACTCGAAGGCAATGCGCCACCTGTTTTGGGTCGTGTTGTCGGTAACGATAACGGCACAGTAGGTAACGGCGCAGGTACTTGTTCAGAAGGTCTTGGTAAAGCAGCCAACAACAAAACTGCCGACGGCTCATATTCAGGCACTTGGTTTAATAATAGCGAACACGAAAAATATTATGATACAAACGGTGACCTTTTAACCTATTCTTACAACCCCGAAACTGAAGAATTAGTTGGCTATATGCGTATGAAGTCAGGTGACTCTTGGTATACAAGTGTTTGGGGTGTAAACGAAGTACTTACCGTAGGTAATGCTGAAAACATTTACACGAAGCATACTTATGACTCTACTGAATTTAACTGTTCATACGCTATTTCAGATGTTAAGGTTGATGTTTACAAGGCAACATCACCTAACTATACAATGAGTGAATTGATAGCAACTGACATTGCTCCTGATTTTTATGCTGACAATATTGATACAACAAGTACTTGGCAGTATGTAAATTACAACGGTGGTTCATATAGCAGTAATTCAAAAGATATAATTCGCGCTTCGCAAAAATTGTGGTCTGTTGACGGCGCACCCGGTCTTGTGCACGCCTACAATTATACCGAGTGTTTTGCTAAGCATACACTAACACATCACGAAGCTACCGATACTACCCGCGAATATTATTCTTGCTCGTGCGGTAAAAACTATGCCGATGCTTATGCAAACGAGCAAATTACCGACACCTCTGCTACTAAACAGATGTTAGTAGTTCAAGCAGCAGGCGAAAAAATGGCGCAAACATTTATTCCACTAAAGCTTAGAGGATATGGCGGTAACGGCCAATTTATCTTTAAGACAAAGTTAAAGGCTTTGGGCGCAGATGCAGAACCCGTTCTTAACTTGTATATAGCGAGAAGTAATGGTGAAGTAGGCGGCGCAACGGTTGACGGTGACTGTAAGATTGTTTCACAAAGCTATGATAAAGAAACGGGTGAATTTACCGCTATAATTCAGGTTTGGAGACCTTCAAACTATAATAATCCACATAGCAGACCGCATTACTGCTATGATGAACCAATCACAGGTAATAACTTCTTGTTTGTGCTTGGTAATATGAAGAAGGTAAATAATGGCGGTAGTGATAATAAATACTATACCTCATTCGCATTTACCGAGCCTGAACTTTATAGAATTAAAAGCAGTTCAGACACGACATTGGTTGACGGTGTTAACCTAATGGCTCCAATTACCGATAAAACGGTTGATTTGGAAAGTGAATACCTTATAGAAAATTTTACAAGCAACTATTTCTCTAATACTTATAGTTCACCAATGACGGCACCTACTAATAAATGGGGTTGCTTTGGTAACGGTGTGGGCAAGATAATAGCTTGCGATGTACCTAACGGTTTCTTTGAAGGTACAGCAGACCCGGCAAATATGGTACAGCTTTTGGGCGCAGAAAACAACCGCGCAATCAACTATCAAACCTATTTAGAACCAGGTGCAACATATCAGCTTGATATTGATTATAGAGCGTTTGGCGGCGCAATAGCTCAAATATTACCAAGATATGCTTCGGGTAGCAGTTATGAAGATGCGGTAGTAACAACAACTGCCGCTAATAGTGACAATACCCACTATTCAGTTCAGTTTACAATGCCATCTGATGCACGCAAGTCATATAACGGTAACTTTATACTCTATCTTGGTCAGACATGGCCAACAAAGAGAAATGCATCAATTTATTTTTCGGGTGTAACTCTTCGAAAAGTAACAAATGGTGCTCTTGGTGAAAATATAGTTTTGAACGGTGATTTTAATTACACCGACAATTCAATTGTAACCAAAGATGATTTTGGTGATAAGCTTATCACATGGAGTACTGACGGTAATCTTGGTACACAAATAAAAACTATGGATGTACCAAGCGGCTTCTTTGACGGTGACCTAACATGGAACGATAATATTGCTCTTAAGTTTGACGGTGGTAACTGGAACCAACTTCAGTTTAAGGTTCAGTTAGAAGAGAATGCTACCTATAGACTTAAATATAACTATCGCAGTGTTGGTGATTCCGTAGGAATTAATGTACGCTATGATTCAGGTACTGTTGGTGTAGTAGATGTTAACAACGGTATTACCGACGGTAAATATCAACAGATTTACGATATTACCACTGATGGCTTACTACCTTTAGATTCAACAGCTCCAAATGCGCGTGTTTGTTTTGAATTTGGTACTGATTCTTACGATAAAACCCTATATATCGCAAATGTTGAACTTCACAAAGTTGTTGATGGTGTAGAGGTTGGCACAAATCTTGTGGCTCATTTAAATCCAATATTTGATGATTCAACCGTTGATGCGTTGCCGCTTGCACAAGATGATGCTGATTCGTTAATACGTAGCTATGCTCAAGGTTGGCTTGCAACATTTAATGGTTTCAAAGACGGTAACAACCTTGCTGAATATGCATCACTTATAAATGTTGACGATGACTTCTTCAACATTATTGATAATGCGACAAAACGCGCTAACTTAAGAAATATGCTTCTTAAGTTGGAAAACATTGTTAAGTCTCCTGACACTGACAATAACGGAGATGCTGACGTAGATATTTGCGACCTTGTTTATATGATGAACAGTCAAAAAGTTAAGGATTTAGGCGATAATTACTCAGGTGCTGTCGACCTTTATAACAAGATTATGAAGGAAGAAAACATCACAGCCCCCACAAGCAAGGTGTATTATGTATCGTCTAAGAGCGGTTATGATAGCAGTAGCTACGGTACATCATCAAGCAAACCATTCAAAACACTTAAGTATGCTTTACAGAAAGTTGGAAGTAATACAGGTTATACCATTTTGCTTGAGCGTGGTAGTGAATTCCGTATAGAAAGCGGAGCCGATTCAGGTTATCAGATTCCTTCCGGCACAACCTTGGCTACATACGGTTCGGGTGATAAGCCTGTTATTTACGGTTCTGCAAATAACTACGCATCTGTTAATTGGACAAATGTAAGCGGTAATGTTTGGAGGACTGCAGTTGATACCCGCCCAAACACAGGTAACATTGCCGGTAACATTTATTTCTTTGACAATGAAAATGATGATGTTCCGTCTTTAGTTGGTACCGTTGCAAGAGACGGCAAACGACTTGAAAGCGAAAGTGATTTGATTCAAGAGGGCGATTTTTATATAACAAGTATTGTAAAGGACGGTTACGACGGTTATATTTATGTTTACTTTGATGAAGATCCAAACACCAGTAATAAGTACGGTAGAATCGAAGTAGGCGAAAAGCGTGATGTTATTTTCCTTGGCACCGGTGATGGAGGCTCTAATATTACAGTAGATAATATTGCCGTTAAATTCGGCGGTGGTCACGGTATCAACGCAACAGCCGCTTCCAATATTACAATAACCAACTGTGAAGTGGGTTATATGGGCGGTGCACCGCTTTATGACGACTTGTTTGGTAACGGTATTCAGTTTGGTCAAGGCGGTAGCAATCTGACTGTTGAAAACTGTTATGTATACCAGTGCTGTGACGCGGGTATCACCTTCCAGTCTTGGAGTGAAAGCGGATTCAACGATACTACCGAGTTCAAAAATGTTAACTTTAAAGATAACCTACTTACAAACAACTTCTATAATATAGAGTTCTTTACAACAGGAACTTCTGATTATAAGGTAGGTTCTTCTGCAAGTGGTAACGGTAAATTTACCGATATCACAATATCAGGTAACATTATGAGATTTGCCGGCGAGTGCTGGTCATTTGACAAGCGTTTGGGTGAGGGTAATTACAGATGTGCGAATATTTGTGTTACAAAGAATGCTTATTACATTAATACAAATAACCTAAACATTGTTGATAATGTTTTTGATTGCACAATGGGTAGCCAAATTTACTGGACATGGTACGAAGTAACAGCAGATGTTGATAAGACCGCACATGTTGGACTTACAATTAGCGGAAACTCTTACTACCAAAAAGCTGGTTCTGCCGATAGCCGTGTAATGCAGTTCGGTAACACAGGTAGTTATTCATATGCATCGAGCCTTTACGGTCTTGAAAAAGCCGTAAGAGCAGTTGACTCTGCACCGGCAGACATTGTTTGGCTTGACACTATTAAGTAATTTTACTGACCGTACATTAATGTAAATATTTATTATATATCTATTTATATTAATTATTAAGTTCATACGGGGTGGTTTCACCCCGTATGAACAACCCCCAATTTATATGGTTTTTGAAAGTTATTATTTGCGTAATTATTTTCAAAAGTTATATAAGTAAAAAAATAATTAGTGAGGTATAAAAGATGAAAAAGTATTGCTTTAAATTTTTGGCATTTATTTTATCTATAGTATTGCTTTTAGCATCGGCGAGCATAGTTTGTTTTGCTGAAGAAGGCGATGGGAATATTACTGCCGATGAGATTGATGTTTCAGATATTATAGATAACATACAAAGCGATTACAGCAAATATCTTGCCTCACATAGCGATAAGGAATTTGCTGTTGAAGATGTTAAAGCAGATATTAATAAAACTGTTTCAAGTGAAGCGATTGATTTTGAAATCGAAGTAGCACAAAGCGGACTTTACAACATTGGTATGTCATACAAGGCTGCTGACGATTTAAACGGCACATTGGAATTTGGTATAAAAATTGATGGCGAATACCCATTTAGTGAAGCCCAAGACTTTTATCTTTCAAGAATTTATTGCGACGAGGGCGACAAACGTGTTGACGGTTTGGGTAATGAATTTGCTGCAAAACAAATTCCGTATGATGACTTCTATTTTGCAACCTTAACAGATATAACCAAATGGACGAATGATGAATATTTTGTGTATCTGGACGCAGGTGTTCATACTGTTTCAATCACATCTGTTGCAGGCAGCTTCGATGTTGAATATTTTACATTCGGTGCTAAACAAACAGCGGATAAATACAGCAAACCTACCGATACCTCAAAATACTATAACGGTGACTCAATAGTGTTAGAGGGTGAGGATGCTAAACTTAAGAGTAGTTATTGGTTAGCTGCAAAAAATGATAATTCAACATTAGATGTAACACCAAACAGCGCTTATTTAAGCCTTGCAAACTACATAGGCGGCGGAAATTGGAAAAACTGCGGTGAAACAATCGTATGGGAAACGCCTGAACTTGAAGAAGGATATTATCAATTAGGTTTTTCATATAGACAGAGTTCAGTTTTGGGTGCCGAGGTTTACAGAAGTCTTAAAATTGATGGTAAAACTCCATTTGCCGAGGCAGAAACAATTGGCTTTGGATATTCGTATGAGTGGGAACAGTCTTATTTTTCCGATAATAAAAACAATCCGTATTTAATTTACCTTTCTGCAGGTAAGCATGAATTGTCTTTTACAGTTGTACCCGGTGACATTGCCGAAGTTCGCGACCTGCTCAAAACTGCAATATCCGAGCTTAGCGACCTTTACATAGAAATCACAATGATTACGGGCGAAACGGTTGATATTTACCGTGACTATGATTTGTTTGCTCAAATTGGTGATATGGAACAAAGACTTAAAAATATTTCCGAAATGCTTAAAAAAGCAAGTGATGAGCTACAAAGAATTACGGGTGAAAAGAGTGGCTCGTACATATCTGTTATAGATAATATGACTCAAATTCTTGATTTGATGCTTGATAACAGATATACAGCCCACCGTTATAAAGAATCTTATTATTCAAAATACACTTCACTTGCATCCGTGCTTTATGAAATGAGCACAATGCCATTAGATATTGATAAAATTTGTCTTGCACCGATAGGACAAGAGCAACCCTTTAAGAAAAATAATATTTTCAAAAAAGCATGGTACTCGATTGAAAAGTTTTTTGTTTCCTTTACACAGGATTATAACAATATTTCCGGTGTGGAAGATAGTGATGACGGCATTACTATTTGGGTTAACTGGGGTAGAGACCAAGCTCAAGTTTTGAATTCTTTAGTACAAACATCATTTACTAAGGAAACGGGAATAAATGTAAATATACAAATTGTTAATGCGTCTATTGTTCAGGCAATTCTTTCGGGCAAAGGTCCCGATTGCTTATTGCAACACTCGCGTAGCGAACCTGTAAACCTTGCAATGCGCGGAGTGCTTTATGACCTTAAACAGTTTGAAGATTTAGATGAAGTTTTAGAGCGTTTCCAGCCTGATGCCGAAATGCCGTATTACTACAAAGACGGGCTTTATGCATTGCCCGATACACAGTCGTTCTATCTAATGTATTACAGAACCGACATATTTGAAGAAATGGGACTTGAAGTTCCTAAAACTTGGGATGAATTTGAAGTTGTAGTCAAACTTCTTGCAAGAAACAATCTTAACGCATGGATGCCTAATAATACTGTTACTGATGTAAATCAGGCAAATATAGGTATTGGTAGTATAAATCTTTTCCCATCACTTCTTTTGCAAAAGGGTCTTGAGATATATTCACCCGACGGTAAAAGCACTAATCTTTCAAGTTCTCAAGTAACGGTAACATTTAATGAATGGACCGATTACTATACAAAATTAAAATTACCAAGAACTTTGGATTTTTATAACCGCTTTAGAACGGGTACATGTCCAATTGGTATTTCAACACATACAATGTATACCACTCTTAAGGCTGCTGCACCTGAAATTAACGGACTTTGGAATGTGGCACTTATTCCCGGTACTGTTAGAGAAGACGGAACAATTAATAATGTTTCATCGGGTGGTGGCACTTCGTGTTCTATTCTTAAAATGTCTAAAAATCCAGATGCTGCATGGGAATTCCTAAAGTGGTGGACTAGAGCAGACACTCAACTTGCGTATTCTAACGAGGTTGAATCTGTTTTGGGTCCAACAGGTAGGGTGTCGGTATCAAATGTTGAAGCATTTAGCAATATGGAATGGGATAGCGAAATGAAAGAAACTATTCTTACCGCTATGAATCAGGTGGAAGAAATACCTGAATATCCAGGTAGTTATTATGTATCTCGTTCTGTATATCAAAGCTTTTGGAATGTTGTTGAAAATAATCAAAACCCAAAAGAGATGCTTCTAAAATACAGTGAAGAAGCAGATATAGAAATTGCTCGTAAATGGAAGCAATATGAAAACAGATAAATTATAAATCAACTCAGAATTGTGGTGAAGAAATGAACGATAAAAGAATCAAAGCTCGTTTGAATAGAGATTCAGTGAGCGAAAATACGGTTTTTACTTTAATAGTTATACCGTTTATGGCTTTGTTCTTTTTGTTTAATATATTGCCAGTTTTAGCTTCAATGGTGTTGAGTTTCTTTGATTATGATATGGTATCAAAACCGATATTTATTGGCCTTGAAAACTATTCAAGACTGTTTTCGGGGGACGAAACCTTCACCAAAGTATTAGGTAATACTTTGAAGTTTTCTATAGTAACAGGACCGCTTAGTTTTATGTTAGCGTTCGGTCTTGCTTGGATGATAAATGAATTTCCAAAGGGTATAAGAGTTATATTAACCTTCATATTTTATGCGCCGGCACTTGTTGGTAACGCATATTATATTTGGCAAGTATTTTTCTCTGGCGATAGTTTGGGTTACCTTAATAACTTGCTTATAAGCTTTGGCTTTATAACCGAGCCTATTAACTGGTTCCAAAACACTTCATATAATATGACCATTCTTATCATTATACAGTTGTGGATGAGTATGGGTGTATCTTTCTTATCAAATATTGCAGGTCTACAAAATGTAAGTGCCGAACTATATGAAGCGGGTGCGATTGACGGTATTAGAACCCGTTGGCATGAACTTTGGTATATTACATTGCCTTCTATGAAGTCAATACTCTTGTTTAGTGCTGTAATGCAGATTCAAGCAGTGTTCTCAGTTAGCGGAATGATTACAACCTTGGTAGGTTACCCAAGCGTTAATAATTCAGTTGATACGCTTGTTTCATATATTTCAGATATAGGTACACAGCGTTATGAAATGGGTTATGCTTCGGCGCTATCGGTGTTCTTGTTCCTTTTGGTTCTTGCCTTCCGTTATGGTATAGGCGCGTTGCTCAACCTTGTTGGTAAGAGCGATAGCTAATAGGGAGGTAAGTTATGAAGATATCAAAAAAACCACAGTATAGACGATATACTCGTTCTACTGCGGGAAATATATTTTATTTCTCTATTCTGTTTTTAGCTGGAGCTTTTACGATATTACCATTGATATATTGTATAGTTACTTCGTTTAAACCGTTAGATGAATTACTTATTTTCCCACCACAATTTTTTGTTAAGCGACCAACGCTAACTAACTATTTATCGTTGCCTTCATTGCTTAGCAAACTTCAAATTCCTATTTCAAGATACTTTTTTAATAGCTTGTTTGTAGCTATTGCATCAACAGTTTTGCATATAATTTTCGCATCGCTTGCAGCTTTTACTTTTTCAAAATCGAAAATCAAATGCAAAAAACTTTTATTTACAATCGTACAGGTAATGTTGCTTTACAATGCGGTAACCTTGAGTGTTCCTCAATACTTTATTTTTACAAAGCTACATATTATCGACACTTATTTAGTTTATATTTTACCTGCCATTCCTTCAGCTGTCGGATGCTTCCTTATGAAACAGTTTATGGATGTTTCGGTTCCTGACACATTGATGGAAGCTGCAAGAATTGACGGTGCAGGTGTAATTACAATGTATCACAAAATTATTATGCCTATATTAAAACCGGCTTGGATGACAATGTTGTTATTATCATTCCAACAAATGTGGAGTACAATTCCTAACGGAACTATTTTTAGTGAAGAACTTAAGATGCTTCCGCAGGTTATGTCGTCAATTTCGGCTGGTGGTATTGCTCGTTCGGGTAGTGCGATGGCGGTAACTGTTATTTTAATGATTCCTCCAATCATTGTTTTCTGGATTTCACAAAGCAATGTTATGGAGACAATGAGTACCTCGGGTATTAAAGAATAAAAGATAGAAAATGAAAGGTGGTAACAAAAAATGAAAAAGTTAATATCATTCATATCTATTGTTTTAATTCTTACTTTTGTTTTAGGAACAACGGTATTTGCAGCACCTACCGATTCATTTACCCACGAAGATACTGCTAGCGGAAAAGTTGTTTCTGTTTTATCGCGCGAGATGTATTCGGCAACCAAAACTATAACTGCAAGTGATTTGGGTCTTGAAAAATCTTTTGATGGTCTTAATGATATTTGCAGCGATTCACAAGGTAATCTTTACTTATTGGTAAGTGGTCGTTCATGGATTGTGGTTTTAAATAGTGACTACACACTTAAAAATGTAATAACTCTAACCGAGGAAGATGGTTCAAAAGTAAATTTTACAGGTGCTGAAGGTATATTTGTTGATGAAACAAATATATATGTTTGCGATACTAGGAACTCTCAAATTTTGGTAACTGATTTTAATGGGTTGGTTGTTGATGTTTGGGGAGAACCAGAATCAAATTTGATTCCGTCAGACTTTTTTTATCAACCGTATAGAATGGTAAAAGACAGCAAGGGTTATGTTTATATTTTAAGCTTAGGTTGTTACTATGGCGCCTTAACTTATTCACCTGAAAATAAATTTTTAGGTTTCTATGGTGCGAATACTGTGGAGTCCACAGCTTTAGATACGTTGTCATATCTTTGGGATAAACTTACACAAACAGATGAGAAAAAGGCACAATCTGTAAAACAGTTACCGTATTCTTTTGTTGATTTATGTTTGGACTCTGAGGATTATATGATTACCTGTACTGGTCTTACGGAAAGTGAAAAAAACGGTACAGGACAGGTTAGAAAATTGTCGCCAGGTGGCGCAGATATCTTATATAAGAGATATACTACAGGAACTTCTACCGATTCTTCTAAAGTGAATTTTGTGGAAGAAAAGGTTATTGAAAAATTTGGTGTAAAAAAACCTCAAAATATAGTTGCTGTTGATGTTGATGAAAATGGAATGATATACGCGTTAGATCAAACGCATGGTCTTATATATATTTATGATAACGAATGCAATATGCTTGGTGGATTTGGCGGCGGTTATGATCGTGCGGCTACATTAGGTATTTTTGACAAGGCCACTGCTATGGCTTTAAATGGCGATGATGTAATTGTTGGAGATGCCGATGCCTCGTGTATTACCATTTTTGAACGCACTGAATATGGCTCGCTTTTAATGGAAGCGCAAAAGATTTATATTAAAGGCGAATATGTTGAAGCTTTACCATTGTGGGAGAAAGTAATTGCTTTAAACAGCGGTTGTCAGTTGGCTTATAGAGGTATTGCTGTAGCAGAACTCAGTCAAAAAAATTATGACAAAGCTTTAAAGTATGCAAAAGAAGGATTAGATTATACATCCTATGATTTAGCTTGGCAAAAGATATTAGATCGATATATTTCAGAAAATTTTGTTTGGATTTTTATTATTGGCGTTGCTTTAATATCAGGTTTAGTAGCATTTATAATTGTTGTTAAACGCAAAAAAATCGTTTTAATAAAAAATCAAAAACTAAAAATTGCACTCGAATCTGCATATCATCCATTTAAATCATTTGATGATATTAAATACAAAAAACAGGGTTCAGTAGGTATTGCAATAATTTTAGTGGTTTTATTATACATTGCACATGTATTAAGGGAAATAGGGTCTGGCTTTTTATATACAAATACAGAGCCAAATACATATAACACACTATACACATTGCTTACCACTGCCGGTTTAGTATTACTTTGGTCGGTTTCAAACTGGCTCATTGCTTCTTTGTTTGAAGGCAAAGGTACTTTTAAAGAGGTATTTATTGCTACATCATATTCAATGATACCATTAATACTATATACATTTATAAGTGTTGCTTTATCGCATTTCTTACCTTTGTCGGGTCTGCAAGTTATGGATAGTTTAAAAATAGTTGTTTTGCTATTTACATTCTTTATATTAGCCATTGCTGTGTTGACTGTACATGAATACGATTTCTTTAAGTTTTTAACAACAGCTTTAGTTACTGTATTTTTCATGCTATTAATTGTTTTTGTCGTTTTCTTAGTTGGCGTATTACTACAACAAGTAGGAGAATTGTTTGCTTCAATTTATCAAGAAATATTTTTTAGATGATATTTATTAGAGTCTACTGAAAGGAAATTAAAATGATGTTATTTAAAAGAATAGTATCAGTTTTACTTGTTCTTATCATTATTGCAACACTACTCACGGGTTGTAATAAAAATAAAAATGTAAAATATGATTATAATTCTAATGTTAAAATCAATACTGTTTCATCTAGTATTGTAGCACAGAATAATAATTTTATATTGCATTGGGACGATAATGCCAAGTGTATTTTGTTTGAAAACAAAAAAACAGGAAAAATTTGGTCAAATGTTCCGTTAGATATGTATGAGAACGGTGAAACTTGTTCCACATTAGATATTTCCGTTCAGGATATGGAATTATATCAATCAGAATTCATATCGGGTGAAGAGCCACTGAACTCTAATAAAATCAGTTGCGAAAAAATAGAAGACGGTATTAAAGTTACTTATTATTTTGACAGCGTTCAAATTTCAATTCCTGTTTCTTATGTTTTAAGAGATGATTCCTTGGTGGCATCAATTAACGGTTCCGAAATAGAAGAAAAAGGTGAGAAGTACAGACTTTTTTATGTTGCTGTTTCGCCCAAATTATGTTCAGTTAGCAATGAGGCAACAAATTCATACATATTTGTTCCAGAAGGCAATGGTGCATTAATGTATACTAATGTTGATGCTGATGGTTCTAGAAAAGTTGAGATAGAAGCAGCAAATGTAGCTTCACATGATGTTACTTCTAATACAAATCAAACAGAAACATCGGGTATGCGCGTTTTTGGAATAAAAGATAATGATAATGCAATGTTGTGCATTGCCGAAAATACTCCAAGTGCGGTAGGTATTTACGCTTCTGCAGGCGATAAGAAAAGTGATTATTCAAATGTTTATCCTGTTTATTTCTTTGCCGATTATGATTACTTTTATGGCAAAGCAACAAATGCTGCCGCGGTAAGACATCTCTCTGATAGATGTCAATCAACGATATCGGTAGGTTTTTATCCGCTTGAAAATGAAGAAGCTAACTATAATGGTATGGCAGCAAGATATAGAGGGTATCTTATTGATTCCGGATATATAAACGAAAAACATGAAATTACAAATTCACCGTATGCTGTTACAATTTTGGGAGGTGTTAATACTACTTCATCTATAATGGGAATTCCAGTAAAAACAATGAAGAGTATGACCACTTTTAATCAAGCAAAGACAATTATAGAAAACATATCAGAAGTAACCGGAATTAAACCTAAAGTTAGGTTAAGTGGATTTACTGAATCTGGAATCAATTATGGCGAAATTGCTGGCGGATATGATTTTGCATCTAAATTAGGTAGCAAAAAAGACAGATTAGAACTCGAAGATTATTGTAAAGATAACAATATTTCATTATACAGTGAGTTTGAAATGATTAAATACAATAAAACGGGTTCGGGATTTTCGTACACAAGTGATTCTGCAAAAACAGCAATTTTGTACTCTGCTGAAAAATCTGGGGTAAATGTTCCGCTAAGAGACTACAATGAGAATATTTCTTTTAGATTTTTGAAGCGCAGTAAGATAAAAGATGCGGTAGATAAAATGGAAAAAACCATTACCCAAAAGCAAATATCTGGTGTTTGTTTGTCATCACTTGGAGAACTATCTTATTCTGATTATTCAGAAGGAATGGATTATGCAGTTGCTTCCAAAATAGATACAGATACAAAACAATTTGTTACGCAATTAAAAAATACAAATAGCAATGTTGCTGTGTCGGCAGGAACTTATTTTTCAGCCGGTTTGGCAGATGATGTCTTTGATGCTCCACTCGATATTAGCGGAATGTATCAATATGATGTCGAAATTCCTTTTTATCAGTTAGTGTTTAGTGGTATTACACCACTGTATTCAACCGCTGTGAATATGTCAGCAAATCCAGATGAAAAGATTATGATGGCGGCTTCGACAGGTACCGGATTAGGATTTACAGTTTTAAATAATTTTGAAAAAAGTTATATGGAAACAACAAGTGAAAAACTTTTTGCTTGTGTGTATAGCGAAAATGTAGATTTGATAAAAGATTCTTTGAAAGAATATAACGAAATTTACTCTGCTATAAATAACAGTAAAATTACAAGTTATGAATTTTTAGATGAAAACCTTACGAAAACGGTTTTTGAGAATGGTGTTGTAGTTTATGCTAACCATTCTAGTGATGAAATAAATTCACCAATTGGTAAATTACTCCCTTATGGGTTTGGAATGGAGCGTGAAGAAATATGAAAATCAAAAAGACGAAGGGTATGGAGTCCCTACGTCGCAGATATGGATATTCATTCGTGCTTCATTGGGTTATAGGTCTTATAGTATTTTTCTTTGTACCAGTAATTTATTCTATTTGCTATGCTTTTAGTGATATTACGGTTACAGATGCTGGATTTGTGTTGGATTTTGTCGGATTTAAAAATTTTTCTGAATCATTATTTAAAAACCCTACATACTTAGATCAAATAAGAGATTCTATAGGTTCAATGTTTTATTCTTTGCCGATGATAGTTGCATTAAGTCTTATTCTTGCGGTTCTATTAAATCAAAAATATCGCGGTAGAACAATAATGAGAATAATATTCTTCTTGCCGGTTATCATTGAATCCTCGGTAATTTTAAGGTTATTATCGGATCCTTCAATAAATGCTCCAATTTTTAATTTGAGTACGGATGGTCAGGGAATAATGGATTACGATAAAATATTAGGTAATCTAAATCTTCCGCAGCAAATAACGGATTTTCTGACATTTTTCTTAAGTAATGCTGTTAGCCTTACATGGAGTTGTGGTGTGCAGATTATATTGTTCTTAGCAGGTCTTCAAAGTATTCCTGAATCTTTGTATGAAGTTTCGAAAATTGAAGGTGCAAACAAGTGGGAAGAATTTTGGCAGATTACTGTACCGAGTTTGAGACACGTATTGTTATTGGTAATTATTTATACGATGATTTCAAAATTTACAGCGGCAAATAACCCAATTATGGAAACATCGGTAGAATTGATGCGTTCTATGAATTATAGCGAAGCATCAGCAATGTTATGGTTTTACTTTGCAATTGTTCTTGCAGTAATTGGTATTGTGTTGTTTTTATTTAACCGATACTGTGTACGACGTTGGGAATAGTATAGTTAAATTAGTGGAGGAAAATTATGGTAATGAAATATTTTTCTAATCAAAAAACTAAGTGGTTCAAAAAAGTTATTTCTGTAGTGTCGATTTTGGCAATCATTTTTTCAGTAATTGCAGTGCCGTTGGCAGTACATGCACAGGCGACTACTGAGAAGATGTTTGTAATCGCACCTAATGCTACGGGCGAAAGCAAATATGCAAATGTTATTATTCCGCTTGATTTTACCGAAGCGGGCGGTGTGGAAATGGATTCTCAAGCAAAAGACGATTGCTATTATTTCAAATTGAGTTTTAAACTTAAATTGTTAGATTCAACAAAAATGCCGATTGTTGGTGTTGTTAGATATGCATATTGGAATGGTGGCGGACAGTCTGAGTTTAATTATGTAAACAATAACCAAGATTCACATAGTGATACCATATTATATTCTCAGTACGATGAAGATACTTTGATGTATACAGCCGTTATAAAAACTTGGGTTAATCCGCATCCAGATACAGGTGTACATACGGTTCTTACTATCGGCAATATGGAGCATAATAACAACTGGCACAAAGAAAACAATTTTGATGCTAATTTTGCTTTTACATCTCCCGAACTATATGCTTATGATACCGAAACCGGTGAAACATTTGGTGATAATTTGCTTCCTGAAATTAATGAAAGCAATTTTACTGGTGAGGTTTATAAACATCCGCAAAACGGTTATACAGGATCAGATAGTTTGTTAAATGCACCAGCTAATAAGTGGAGTATTGATACAACATCTTCTCTTATTTCTTTACAAGATATTCCAGATGGTTATTTTGCACCAAACCCCCACAAATATATAAAGGTTCCAATACAACTTCCCACTAATGATACCGTTGGTTATAAGGAACATTATATCTGTGAATGCGAAGAGTGTGAAGGTAAGTATTTCCTTGATAGCAAAGGAAATACGGAGGTTACATTAAAAGATCTTGAAATAGCTTCATTAGGTGAAGATAAGGTTGTAGTTATTTCACCTAATATTGAGGGTGAAACAAACTTTGCTAATGTTTTTATTCCAATAAACTTTAGAGAAGCAGGAAACGGTGTATATCTAAAAGGTAATGATTATTACTTTAAATTAACCTTTAAAGCAAGAGTGTTCGGAGAGAAACTACCGATTGTCAGTGTAATACGATACAATCCTTATGATAATTTAGGTTCTTATTCTGAACCTGCTCAGTCGAATAATAACCAAGAGTCACATAAAGACCAGATTATTTATTCAACCTATAACGAAGATACTATGACCTTTGAGGCGGTTGTAAAGGTTTGGATAAACGATAATTATTGCACTTCACCTACGGGTGCTTATGCTGCGATTATGATAGGAAATGCGGAGCATAACGGTAGTTCATATAAAGAAAATAATTTTGATACTTATTTCGCTTTCAGTAATCCCGAGCTTTACTATTACAATACAGAAACCAAAGAAGCCGAAGGTCAAAATCTTATTAATCCTATAACTGAAAGTACAATGAATTTTGACACCGTATATCAACATCCAAAGAATGACTATAACGGTGAAGATAATATTATGGCGGCACCTGCAAATATGTGGAGTATTGATGGTGATAAGAATCTGATTTCGGTATATGATTATCCGGAAGATTACTTCACACCAGGAGTTCACAATTATGTTGAAAAGTCAGCAAAAGCACCAACAAGGACGGAAAAAGGTTATCTTGCTCATTATTCTTGTGATTGTGAGCATTGTAAGGATAAATACTTTTCTGACCAAGGCCTTACGGAGGTTTCAGCTGAAGATATTGAAATTCCCGCAATAGGTGAAGATAAGGTTGTAGTTGTTTCACCTAATGTTGAGGGCGCTACAAACTTTGCTAATGTTTTTATTCCAATAAACTTTAGAGAAGCAGGAAACGGTGTATACCTAAAAGGTAATGATTATTACTTTAAATTAACCTTTAAAGCAAGAGTGTTTGGAGAAAAACTACCGATTGTCAGCGTAATACGATACAATCCTTATGATAATTTAGGTTCTTATTCTGAACCCAATAATTCAAACAACAATCAGGAAGCTCATAGCGATCAGATTATTTATTCAACCTATAACGAAGATACTATGACCTTTGAGGCGGTTGTAAAGGTTTGGATAAACGATAATTATTGCACTTCACCTACGGGTGCTTATGCTGCGATTATGATAGGAAACGCCGAGCATAATAATACATGGTATAAAGAAAATAACTTTGATACCTATTTCGCATTCAGTAATCCTGAACTTTACTATTACAATACAGAAACCAAAGAAGCTGAAGGTCAAAATCTTATTAATCCTATAGCTGAAAGCACAATAAATTTTGACACCGTATATCAACATCCAAAGAATGATTATAACGGTGAAGATAATATTATGGCGGCACCTGCAAATATGTGGAGTATTGATGGTGATAAGAATTTAGTTTCGGTATACGATTATCCGGAAGATTACTTCACACCAGGAGTTCATAATTATGTTGAGCATCCGGCAAAGGAAGCAACGGAAAGTGAAACGGGTAACATTACATATTATACATGTGATTGTGAAAGCTGTGCGGGTAAATATTTTTCTGATTATGGTTTCACAGAGATTGAAGAGGAAAGCATATTTACGACTAAAAAGATGATTATTGTAAGTCCAAATTCATCTGGTGGCACAAAATTTGCAAATGCATTTATTCCACTTAACTTTAGAGAGTCCGGAGGCGTTACTTTTAAAGGTAATGACTATTACTTTAAACTTACTTTCAAAGTTAAATTATTAGGTAGCAGTTTGCCGATAGTTGGTATGATGCGTTATAACCCGTATGATAATTTAGGTTCTTGGTCTGAACCAAACCTTGCAAACAATAATCAATTAGAACATAAAGATCAGGTTCTTTATACTGAATACGATCCTGAAACGATGATTTTTACTGCAGTTGTTAGAACATGGATAAATGATAACTATTGCACTTCGCCTACGGGAGCGCATACAGCGATAACAATAGGTAATGCAGAACATAACGGCAACTGGTACTCAGAGAATAATTTTGATGCGTCATTTGCCTTTTGCGATCCAAAACTTTATGCGTATGATGCCGAAACAGGCGAAACATATGGAGAAAATCTTATTGCTGATATAACAGATAGTACATTTAATTCCGATAAGGTGTATCAGCATCCCAAAAATGATTACAATGGTGAAGATAACATTATGGCGGCACCCGCAAATATGTGGAGTGTAGATGGTCAAGGCAATATGGTTACTTTATCGGATATTCCGGCTGATTATTTTGTTCCGGTTGAAGGCACTCCTCAAATGGTTATGTTTGCAGGATCAAATGATAGTGAGGGTAATCCATCTGGCGGCAACATATTCCAAAAGGTCGCTTTACAAGCAGATAAGTCGTATGTACTATCCTACAATGCAAAATATGCTGGTACAGGTATGGAAGGAGATAAAATTGGTGGAGAACTTCAATACGCAACATCAGACGGCATTAAAGTGATAGATGCTCAAAAAACAGTTTTGGCTGAAGAATATAAAGAGATTTTTAAATTTACTATGCCAAGTGATGCTAAGGGTGGGAAGAATTTTACTTTCACATTTAACTATTCCAGTGCATTTACTTCTGGTTATATGGCTAATTTTGAATTGTATGAGCTTGATGCAAATGGCAATCCAGTTGGTAAAAACTTGTTTAAAAATGGAGATTTTTCAGTAGGCGGAACAACCATGTGGAATAAACAAGGTAGTACATATCATTTTGTGGTTACAGATATTCCAGAGAATTTCTTCAATAAAGCTAATCCTGCAAAATCTAATATGATCATTTATCGTAATACAAGCGATTATGCTCAATTCTTGCAGATGCTGATGATTAAGCCAGGGACAACATACGAATTCTCTCACACTGCATTACATACAGATTATGCTTCCGACAAGAAACCGTATTCAATAGTTTATGAGTTCTATTACAATGATGATGGAAAAGTAGAAAACGACTCAATTCCAGATGAGCGAGTAGAGCAAACTGTTGATGGTGCTAAAACCAAAATGGTATTTACTACCAAGGAAAATTTACGTGTTACCGGTGACAACAATTCTATCTTCCGCCTATATATGCGTTCGGATTCAGCAGGATATTGGGGTCCGGTAGAACTGTATGAGTTAGATGAAAATGGTAATAGGGTAGGAAACAACCTAATGCTCAATTCCGATTTCATATTTGGAACTACGGCATGGCAGGAAAGTGGTGACAAGACAGCAAGAGTTGTTGAAATTCCTGATGGATTCTTTGAAAATTATGAAGAGCCACAAACAATGGTATATTCTAATGGTAGCGCAGATAATCAGATATATAGTGATACTATAGAGATTTCGGCTGATAAAACACACTACTTTACAGGTTACTATGTGAATATGAATTCTGTTGGTGTTACTCCGGAAATAGAATACCTATCTGTTGATGGAACATTCAAAAAGTATTCCACCGAGGTGTTCTATGATTCATCGAGATATTATTTTGAAATAATGTTTGATTTGCCGGAAGATGCTCTTGTTACTGATGGTAAGGTAACGATTCGTGCTCAAATTAATAATACAAATAAAGGTAAAGGTTATTTCACAAATCTTATGTTGACAGAGGAAGGCAAGTATATAAACCTTATTGGTGACTTTGCTTATGAAAGCAATGGAAATTATGAATCAATGAAATACGATTCAGGGGTATTTGTTTTCTACTATGATGATACAAAGTTTGATGATGGTGACTGGTCTGGTGAACTTGCATCCAATACTTATGATATCAATTACGGTACAATTAGTGGTAGGGTGATTGATAATAATGGAAATGCATTACCGAACATAACACTTAAACTTATGCCTGGTAATATAACTGTTACAACAGATGCGAATGGTTCTTTCTTCTTTAACAACTTAACTCCTACGCAATATAAACTTTATCTTGTGCAAAAGGATAATATAGAATTGTTGTGTATGGATATTAATGTTAAAAAGGGTATGGCCTCACTCTTGCCTGCAATAACATATTATATCGATGTTAAAACTGTTAGTGTAGATAACAACGATATTCATCAAGAACAAATTAATCCAGAAGAAACCCCTGAATATGGTGTACTTAGAGGATTCTATTATACAAAAAGAGGTAAGACAATTCCAAATGGTGAAATATTCTTACGTGGCTATGGTTCTGTTAAGACAGATAAGACAGGTATGTTTATGTTTGAAAACATTGTACCCGGAGAATATGAACTATATACTGTCCTGGATGATGGCACAGAATACATTTTCAGAACAGTGAATATTGAACCAAATAAGGGTATTCAAGTAAAAATAATGGAACCGATTCTTGAAGAAAATAACGAATCTAATCCATGGTTGAAGGTACTTATAATTGGTGGTTCTGTAGTTGTTTGCGCCGGTGTAATTCTTTTCATTGTTCTTTTTTCAAAAAAGAAAAAATAATTAAATAACTTACTTTTTGCTATAGCATAACGGATGTTTAATTCATCCGTTATGCTGAGCAAACAAAATTTTTAGATTGTGGTGATTTTATGAACGAAAAATTATACAACTACATACTTAATAAAAAACATCATACATATCGCCACGAAGTAGATTGGGATTTGGCAGCAGAGTATTCTGCAAACAATTTAAGTCCTATTGAGCGTATGGCAGACCGTTTTACAAGACTTTGCGAGGAAGAAAGGGCTGTCATTTTAGATGGTGAACAGATAGTATTTTTGCGAACAGTTTCAAATTTGCCCGCAATCTTTACTGATACGGAATGGAAAGAAATAAATGATAAGCACTACATTCACGAGCTTGGATTTATGTCAAATCTTTCTCCGAACTACTATGACACTATTGCAACAGGTCTTATAAGCAAAAGAGAATTTGCTGATGAATACGGCAAAAAAGCGATAGATAATATAATCAAACTTTCAGATAAATACTTAGAAGAAGCTAAAAAGCAGGGAAGAGATGACCTTGTTGAAGTGCTTTCACAGGTTCCGCGTTATCCTGCCCGTAATTTCCGCGAGGCATTACAGTTTTTTAGAATTCTACATTATGCCCTTTGGCTTGAGGGCAACTATCACAATACAATAGGTAGATTTGATAAATATATATATCCATATCTCAAAGCAGATATTGAAAAAGGCATTTATACCCCTGACACAGCACTTGAACTTTTAGAGGACTTTTTCCTCTCTTTCAACAAGGATAGCGATATCTATGTTGGTGTGCAGCAGGGTGATAACGGACAAAGTATGATGCTCGGCGGCATTGATGAAGATGGTAACGATATTTACAATCTTTTGTCAGAACTATGTCTCAAAGCTTCCTGTAATAATAAAATGATTGACCCCAAAATTAATTTAAGGGTATCTAAAAACACACCTGCGGACCGCTATACCGAGGCGACAAAACTAACAAAAGCCGGTCTTGGTTTTCCGCAGTATTCAAACGATGATGTTGTAATCCCGGCACTCGAGGCAATGGGTTACAGTCATAACGATGCAGTAAATTACACAGTTGCGGCTTGTTGGGAATTTATAATTCCAAATGTTGGCGCTGATGTTGCAAACATTGCGGCACTTTCATATCCGAAGGCCGTGGATATTGCATTGCATAACAGTCTAAACAAAGCCGATACTTACGAAGAATTTTATGGTTTTGTAAGAAAAGAAATTGAGAAAGAATGTAACACAATATGTGATAACATAAATAATCTTTGGTTTATACCGTCTCCATTTATGAATGTACTTATGGATTGCGATATTTATAATGGTGGCAAGTATAACAACTTTGGCGTTCACGGTACGGGTATTGCCACTGCTGCTGACAGCTTAGCGGCAATAAAAAAATATGTTTTTGAGGAAAAATCTATCAGTAAGGAAGAACTTATCACTGCTGTAGATAGCAACTTTGAAACCACACCGGAACTGTTACATAAATTAAGATATGAGGCACCAAAACTTGGAAACAACGATGACTTTGTTGATAGCATTGCAACCGAACTTTTAGATACATTTGGTAATGCGCTAAAGGGTAAAACCAACTGTCGTGGCGGTATATATCGCGCAGGCACAGGCAGCGCTATGTATTATTTGTGGCACGCTAACGAAATTGGCGCATCTGCCGACGGCAGACGCGAAAAGGAACCGTTTGGTACTAACTATTCGGTATCGCTTTTTGCTAATGTTAAGGGTCCTGTATCGGTTATAGCATCTATGACAAAGCAACATTTTGAAAATGCAATGAACGGTGGACCGCTAACACTCGAATTTCATCAAAGCATTTTTGCCGATGATGACGGAATCCAAAAGGTAGGTCTTTTGGTTAAAAACTTTATAGACCGTGGCGGACATCAGTTACAGCTTAATACCGTAAATCTTGACCGTATGCTTGATGCCCAAAAGCACCCCGAAAACCACAAACAGTTGGTGGTGCGCATTTGGGGTTGGAGCGCATATTTTGTAGAGCTTGATAAAGAGTACCAAGACCACGTTATTGCAAGACAGGCGTACACGGTTTAGTAGGTGATTATATGTTAGAACAATTAAAAATTAAAAATCCCGAAATTAGTTTGTTTGATGTTCATTCGAAAGAGTTTGAATCTTTTGGAAGAATAATCGACGGAATTGACATTGCTGAGATTATCGTTGAAGCAAATAAAATTAAAAACGATGGTAAATGCTCACAATACCTTCCGAGTGTTGCCGCTTTTGAAAAACTTGATATAGCCGAAAAAATCAGAATTGATTTCTTTGGTGAAATGGATACTCAAGTCGGTTATTGTTGGGGAAATAACAATTTTTTTGACGCTACTGAATGGCATACATCAAGCGAAATAAATATTGCAGTAACCCCTCTTGTAATTATTGTTGGTCACTTATGGGATGTAAAAAACAATACAATTGACACCTCAAAGTTTAAGGCTTTTTATGTTCCTGCGGGTACCGTTTTAGAATGTTTTTCGACAACACTGCACTACGGTCCTTGCGAAGTACAAAAGGAAGGCTTTGGTTGGGTAGTCGCTCTACCAAAAGGAACAAACACAAATCTTGACGGTGAATATGATGACAAACTTTTGTGGGCAAAAAATAAATGGCTTATATCCCACGTTGATAATACTTCTTTAATTAGTGAAGGTGCGGTTGCTGGAGTTACCGGCGTTAACTACAAGGTAAACTATTAATTGTAGTGTGATAGAAATGATAGGTACTATTTTTGATATAAAAGAAATGGCGGTGCATGACGGCCCCGGTATTAGAACCACTGTGTTTTTTAAGGGATGCCATCTTAGATGTGCTTGGTGCCATAACCCCGAAGGTCTCTCTTTTAAATCGCAGCTTATGTACAAGGATATAAGATGCATAGGGTGTAAAAATTGTGAGAGGAAATGTAAGCATCCTGAATGTCAACAGTTTGGCAGATGTATACACGCTTGCCCCGAAAATTGTCTTGAAATATCAGGTAGGGAAATCCAAGCAAACGCATTAGCAGACGAACTAAAAAAATCTGCAGATATTTTAGGTGCTGATTTTGGCGGCTTCACTTTTTCGGGTGGCGAGCCGCTTGCACAAGCAAAATTTCTTTTAGAGTTAATAAATGAATTAAAAGGCTATCATTTATGTATAGAAACAAGCGGTTATGCTGACAGCAAAATTTTTAAATCTATAGTTGATAAACTTGATTTTGTGATTATGGATATAAAGTTAGCAGACAGCGAAACACATAAAAAATATACGGGTGTTGACAACAAGTTAATACTTCAAAATTTTGAATATTTAAAAAAGTGTGGAAAACCGTATATTATTCGTACCCCACTAATTCCTAATATTACTGATACGAAAGAAAATCTTGCGGCTATAGGTGATTTGATAGGCAATAGCACATGGGAGAAATTACCTTACAATGCTGCTGCAGGTGCGAAATATAGAATGCTTGGAATGAAATATACGTTAGAAGGTGAATAAAATGATTTTGTTTGAAAACAACATATTTTATCTTAATACAAACAAAACCACTTATGCTATGGGTGTGTTTAACGACAATTTGCTTGTTCATTTGTATTGGGGCAAAAGAATATGTAACAGTTTTTGTCAAGATGAAATATTTGATTTTGGTCATAGACATATGGCGGCATACGATGCCAATGAAAAATCTACCGATTATTTACCTTTGGAGTATTCTCCGCAAGGCGGAGCAGACCTAAGAATATCTGCGCTTGGCGGTATTTATCAAGATGGCAGTAATCTTACGGTATTAAGATTTTGTGATTATAAAATTGTTGAAGGTAAACCACAACTTAAAGGTTTGCCTTCAACCTATGCCGAAGATGGCGATAGTGTTCAAACATTAATTATTCACCTAAGTGATGAACTTAAAAATCTTGATGTTTATTTAAATTATTCCGTATTTGAAGATTTAGATGCGATAACAAGAAGTGTAAAAATTGTAAACAACGGTGAAAAGTACAGACTTTCAAATGCTTTTAGCGCAACAGTTGATTTCTATGGCTTACCAAAGAGTGATTTAATTCACCTTGACGGTTGTTGGGCAAGAGAGAGAACCGTCACTCGCAGAGAAATAGTTCACGGTAACCAAAATATTGAAAGCCGCACAGGTGCAAGTAGCGCTTACCATAACCCGTTTATTGCTGTTTGTAATAAAGAGACAACCGAAAATCAAGGCGACGCTTATGGCTTCAGTTTGGTTTACAGTGGCAATTTTACCGCAGGTGTAGAGGTTGACGCATATAACTGTGCAAGAACATATATTGGCATTAATCCGTACAAATTTGAATTTGTGTTGGATAATGGTGATGTTTTCCAAACACCTGAAGCGGTTTTGGCTTATTCTCCTGACGGTTTGTCAGGTATGTCAAGAATATATCACAAGCTTTATAGAACGCGACTATGTCGAGGCAAGTACCGTGATATAGACCGTTTCGTACTTATAAACAACTGGGAAGCAACCTATTTTAACTTTAATGAAGACAAAATTGTTGAAATAGCAAAAAAAGCCCGTGAAATCGGGCTTGATACAATGGTATTAGACGACGGTTGGTTTGCAGGTAGGCACGATGAAAAAGCTGGTGGTCTTGGTGACTGGATAGAGAACAAAGACCGTCTACCAAACGGACTTTGCAAATTAGCACAAAGAGTTAACGATTTAGGTATGCATTTCGGACTTTGGTTTGAGCCTGAAATGGTGAATCCCGTAAGTAATTTATACGAAGCTCACCCTGATTGGATAATACATACTAAGGGTAGAACCCAAAGTTTATCACGCTATCAATATACTTTGGACTTATCCAATAAAGAGGTTTGTGATTATATAATTGGTGCAGTAAGCCGTGTGCTTAAAAGCGCAAATATAGAATATGTCAAATGGGATATGAACCGCTATATGTCTGAGGTAGGCTCGGCGAACTTGCCAGCCGAAAGGCAGGGTGAGGTAATGCACCGATACATATTAGGTTTGTACTATATTCTTGAAACATTAGTTACAGAATTTCCTAATATTTTGTTTGAAAGCTGTTCCAGTGGTGGTGGTCGTTTTGACCCTGGTATGCTTTACTATATGCCGCAAACTTGGACAAGTGATAATACTGATGCATTAGATAGAATTAAAATACAGTACGGTACAAGCTTTGTTTATCCGTTTTCTTCCATGGGCGCGCACGTATCGGCTTGTCCTAACCATCAGGTATGGAGAACCACGCCGTTCCAAATGCGTTGCAACGTGGCTTTGCCCGGCCAGTTTGGCTTTGAACTTGACCTTAACAAATGTACGGAAAAAGAAATTGAGACAGCTAAAGCGGCAGTTGTTAAGTACAAGGAATTAAGACAAATCTTCCACAAGGGTGATTGTTATAGATTGTCTTCTCCGTTTACTACTGACTTATCGGCATTAGAGTTTATTTCAGAAGATAAAAACATCGTTATTTTATGTATTTACAGTAAGGCGGCAACCGCTATGGCACCTGATGAATATATTAAACTTTACGGATTAGATGAAAATTCTGAATATGAATTAGACGGCAAAATTTTTGGCGGTGATTACCTGATGGGTAGAGGTTACAAACTTCGCAATAATAGCGAATATGCAAGTAAAATTTTAATATTAAAAAAAGTAAATTAAAGGAGTGAAAATATGGACAGATTGGTAGGTATTTCTATCGGTGCCTTACAAAAGCGATATGGCGATATAAGAGCACTTGAAATTGCATCACAAATTGGTGCTGATGCGGTTGATTTTGCTTTGGAAGATGAAGATAACGATTACAGAAATCCTAATTCGGTATATAGCAAGGGCATAGATGCTGTTGGCGAATATTATACAAAGGTTAGAGAGCGAGCTGACAGTATTGGTATAAGAATAAACCAAACTCATGGTAAAATGCCAGGATTTAGAAATATTCAAACTGAAGATGAAGCACTTGTGAAAAATACTGAAATAGATTGCTTTGCGACATCAATTTTGGGCGCAGATGCATGCGTTGTTCATAATTCCACTTCGATATTTATGGGTGCAAATCCCGATCCCAAACTAATGCATAAACTAAGCTTTGATATGTTTAGTCAAATTATTCCGTTTGCAAAAAAATACGATGTTAAAATTGCAACCGAAACTTTTGGTGATGCAGTAAGATTTTCATCTTGTGATTTCTTTGGTAATATTGATGAATTTGAGAAAGCGTATAAAGCAATAAAAGATATTGATGAATTAAAAGATAACTTCACAATATGCGTTGATACAGGACATTCTAATAAAGCAATGCGTTATGATAATCCAACCCCTGCAGATGTAATACGAAGGCTTGGAAATGAGGTAACGGTGTTGCATCTTAACGATAATGACACATTTCGTGATCAACATAAAATTCCAAAGACAGGTACTATTAATTGGAATGATGTGTTTGATGCGCTTGATGAAATAGGATATAACGGTGTATACAATATGGAATTAAATCTTGCCCATTTTGGTAAGAATTTTATTGTAGAAACTGCGGAATTTGCAGTTAAAGTAATGAAAAATATTTTAAATGAAAGATACGGTAATATTTGATGTTAGATGTTTTTGAGAAAAGAGCGAAAGAGATAGTTGATAGCTTATCACTTATTCAAAAAATCGGACAATTAAATCAGCTTGAAACACCAACGAGCGAAAACATTGGTGAGTTTAAAGAAAAGGTGCGTCGCGGTGAGGTGGGTTCCATACTTATGTCTGTGGGAGCTACCGCAGGTAATGATGCACAGGGTGCTATAAACGTTGAGTTTTATAACGAACTTCAGCGTATTGCGGTAGAAGAAAGTGAAGCAGGCATACCAATGATATTCGGTAGAGACGTTATTCATGGGCATCGCACTGTTTTTCCAATACCACTTGCTATGGCGGCTTCTTTTAATCAAGATTTGATTAAAAAATCATATGGTTATATCGCGAAAGAAGCTTCAAACGAAAGTGTTCATTGGACTTTTACTCCTATGCTTGACCTATGTCACGACCCACGTTGGGGACGCATAATTGAGGGTACAGGAGAAGACCCTTATTTAGGTGCAAAGGTTGCTGAAGCGGTGGTAAAAGGCTTACAAGGCGATGATGTAAGCAGTTCTGATAAAATACTTTCTTGTGCGAAGCACTATGTTGGTTATGGTGCAAGCGAGGGCGGTAGAGATTATCACCGAACCGAAATATCCGATTATTCGTTGTTTAATTATTATTTGCCGGCGTTTAAAGCGGCAATTGACGCTGGTGCTAAAACCGTTATGTCATCCTTTAATGATATTAACGGTCAGCCCGTAACTTCAAGCAAATATTATCTTACTGACATTTTAAGAGGAAAACTTGGATTTGAAGGTTTTGTTGTTTCAGACTATGATGCAGTAATTCAACTTATGCGTCAGGGTGTAACTGAAACGGAAGAAGAATGTAGTTTATTAGCGCTTAATGCAGGTCTTGATATGGATATGCACGATAACTGCTACGTAAATAATTTAGAAAAACTTGTTTTAGACGGAGTGTTGAGTGAAGAGGTTATTGATGATGCGGTAAAAAGAATTATCAAGGTTAAGCTTTATAAGGGCTTATTTGAAAACCCTTACTGCAGTAACGAAAAACTTGATAGAACCGAGCATTTGCAAGCTGCACGTGAAATGGCACAAGAGTCAATGGTTTTACTTAAAAATGAAAATAAAGTGTTACCAATTGATTCTTCTAAAAAAATAGCGCTTATAGGTCCTTTTACTTATGAAAGACGTTCACTACTAGGTAGTTGGACTATAGACGGTAAAGCCGAAGAAACCGAACATCTAATGGGTGCTATGAAGGAAATTGCCACTAACGAAATCAGAAACGCTTCTTTTGAGGGATTAAATTGGGATAGTAGCGGCAAACTTTTTGATTGGGCAGACATTGTCGTGTTGGCACTTGGTGAAAGTTGGTCGGCAACAGGCGAATCGAGAGCGGTATCTACCATAACAATTTCCGATGCGCAAAAAGCACTTATAAAAAGAGCAAAAGCATCAGGCAAAAAGTTAATAGGCATTTTCTTCTGTGGCAGACCAATTGCTATGCAAGGAATTGCCGAGGATTTCGATGCTATTCTTTATGCTTGGCATTCAGGTAGTGAAACGGCAAGAGCAGTTTGCGATATTTTGTTCGGCAAGGTTGTACCATCAGGTAAATTGCCTGTAACCATACCACGTCTCGCTACTCATATACCGCTTTACTATAATGTTACTTCAAGTGGCAGACCTGTAAATTGCTATTATGGTGAAAATGCAGGAGCTTGTTATGTAGATAGTTTACCAACTCCATATTATCCGTTCGGTTTTGGTTTGTCGTACAGCGAGTTTAAATACGGAAAAATAGAAATAGATAATAGCGACATTTCTTTTGAAGATTTATTAAACGGTAAAAAAATAACGGTTTCTGTCAATGTTGAAAATGTTGGTCAGTATGATGCTAAAGAAACGGTACAGCTTTATATTCATGACCCTGTTGCAACAATGATGCGTCCTTTAAGAGAGTTAAAGGCTTTTGAAAAAATAGAAGTATTAAGGGGCGAAACCAAAAAAGTTTCATTTTTACTTGGATACAAAGATTTAGGTTATTATTTTGCCAATGGTGACTACATAGTAGAAAAAGGTAAAATTGAAATTTTTTTAGGTTCTGATTGTCTAACTACAAATAAAGAAACCATAAATATTATTTAAAGGTGATTTAATGAAAATCAAGTATTTGGGTACTGCCGCGGCAGAGGGAATACCTGCAGTATTTTGTGATTGTGAAACCTGCCGTAAAGCTATAGAAGTTGGCGGCAGGAGCATAAGAACAAGAAGTCAAGCAATTATTGATGATAGACTACTCATTGATTTTCCAGCTGATACATATATACATTCGTTGACTTATGGAATTAAGCTTGGTGAGATCAAGAATTGCCTTATCACGCATTCACATTCTGACCATCTTTATCCAAATGAAATATATATGCGACAGACAGGTATATACGCCCATTTGCCACAAAAATCACCAATTACCTTTTATTCTGACCAAAGAGGTTATGATTTAATTGAAGCAGTGATAAAAGCCGACAATATTAAAGAGCATGATGTTATGGTAAATAAGGTAGAGCTTTATAAACCGTTTATTGTAGATGGGTATGAGGTTACAGCGCTTAGAGCTACTCATTCGCCAAAAAGTTCACCTGTTGTATATATAATAAGAAAAGATAATAAAACTATCTTTTACTGTCACGATACGAGTGAATTTAGCGAAGAGACTATGGATTACTTAAAGACGTTAGATTTTGCTGTTGATCTTCTTTCACTTGATTGTACTGAGGGTGATAAAGATACCAAATACAGTGGACATTTAAACATCTTTAGATGTGATGCTTTTGTGAAGAATTTAAAAGAAATTGGAATTATTAGTGACAATACTAAAATTATATTGAACCATTTTTCACATAATGGCGGACACGTTTTATACGATGAATTTGTAGAAATAGCAAAACAATATAACTTTGAAGTTTCTTTTGATGGATTTGAAATCGAAATATAAATAGGATGGTATTATGAACAGTAAAATAAGGGAGTTTTTAGATAAAAATATAGAATTAACAGTAAAATATTCTCCAGAAAGTAGTGGTAATCTTATAGGTTTACCATATCCATATACAACCCCTTGCGCTAAAGACACCTTTCAGGAAATATATTATTGGGATACATATTTTACAAATGCTGGTTTATTGTTGTGGGGGAAAATAGAATACGCAAAAAACAATATTGAAAATATGTTTTATTTAATAGAAAAATACGGTTTTATGCCCAATGGTAGTAGAACATTTTATCTCAATCGTTCACAACCGCCATTTTTGTCACAGATGGTAAGAGACTTGTTTGAAGTGACCGATGATAAAGAATGGCTGGCACGGGCATACAATATTTTAAATATTGAATATGAATTTTGGCAAACCAAACGCATTACCTCAAACGGACTTAACGGTTATACAGGCTATGATATATGGGATGATATTTTTGAAAGCAACTATAAATATTTCGTAAAACGAACAGGTTTTAAACCTGAACCGGAAGTTGAAATAGATTACGAACTTCAAAAGAAAATTTATCTAGCTACGGTATCGGTTTGTGAAAGTGGTTGGGATTGCAATTCAAGAGTAAAGGCGGACGGCTATTATTATAATACTGTTGACCTAAATTCTTTGCTTTACGGAATAGAAGAAAATATGCGTTATTTTGCAACTGTTCTTGGAAACGGCGAAGAAGCAATATGGGAACAACGCAAACTTGAACGCCAAGAAAAGTTTCAAATATTATGGAATCCGGAACGGGAGTTGTTTATGGATTACAATTTTGAGACCGCTGAATTTTCAAATTATGCCACTGTAGCAAGCTTTTATCCTATGTATACTAAAGTAGCAACCAAAGAGCAAGCAGAAAAAACAATGAAGCTTTTTGATGCCTTAAATTTAGAGTATGGCATAAGTTGTGGCGAGCCAAATCCCGAGTGGAATTGTCAATGGGATTACCCAAATGTTTGGGCACCTCTTCAATTTGTGATGTATAAGGCGCTTATGAATTATGGTTATACCGAACAAGCTAGAATCGTAGCAAATAAATATGTAAATTTGGTAGAAAAGAATTTTGAAACAACACAAAATCTTTGGGAAAAGTATGACGGTATAACAGGTGAAAAAGCCAGTCTTGAATACAATGCACCACCAATGGTAGGTTGGACAGCAGGTACGTATATTTTCTTTAACAAGGAATTAGGTTTGATTTAACGTCATATTAAGGGAGGTTTGCTTAATGAATAAAATTGATAAATTTGCTCTTGCCGTATCAATTGGTGACAAGAAATTTCTCACTGAAAACGGATTTAGAGAAATGCAAGAATCAAATATTAAAGCAATAGAACTTTCCTTTAACGACTATACGGATATTAATTTTAGTGAGATTAAAAATTCAGCTGACAAGTTTAATGTTAAACTTTGGAGTTTGCATTTGCCGTTTATGCCTTTTGAAGAACTTGACATTTCTTCTGCTGACGGTGATGTTAGAAAAACAACGGTTGATTTAATATGTGAATTAATATCACAGTCAGCATGCATTGGTATAGATAGATTTGTGGTTCATGCAAGCGGTGAACCTGTTTTACCGCCGGTTAGAACCGAAAGAAAAAAATGCAGTAAAGATTCACTTTACAAAATTTCAGAGTTTGCTAAAAAATATAATTCAGTAATCGCAGTAGAGAATTTACCAAGAACTTGCTTGGGAAATTGCTCAAGTGAAATAAATGAATTGACATCAGTAAATGAAAATCTATTAGTATGTTTTGATACTAATCACTTGTTTTTAGAAAGTGCACAAGAGTTTGTGGCAAATCTAAACAAAGAAATAGAAACAATACATGCATCTGATTATGATTTTCAGTATGAAAGACATTGGCTTCCGCTTTGCGGAAACATAGATTGGAACCTAATTATCAATCTTTTAAATAAAAAGAAATATAATGGTCCATTTATGTATGAGGTATCGTTTTCAAAAGGAAAATTTCCTTTTGAATCAGACTTAAATTTTGGTGATTTTTATATAAATTATTCTAATTTGTTTAATGGGGGTGGCACAAAATGAAGCTTAAAATAATTTCTTCATTGGAAAAATGTTTTTTAAATGAGAAGATTGAACAAAAACAAGAGTTTAGCAATGGTTCTTGCTTGAAAAATGAGTTATATCATTTTGAACTTTGTTATCAATCATCCCCCGACCACGGAAGCGGTTATGCATATTTATCAATAGAATCTGAAATAGCCGATTACGTGCGAGTGTGTCGCATAGAACCGGTGCCTGTGCAATTAGCGGCTCGCCCGTGGAGTGATGATGTATTTATAAGCAAAAATTCGGGACTATATCCTGATGTGTTGCAACCATTAGAAGAAAATAAGCGTCTTGCGATTGCTGATAATTTAAGAAGTCTTATGGTTGAGGTTGACCCAAAAGGAGAAGTTGAACCCGGCATTTATCCAATAACTTTTTGCTTTGATTACGCTCATTTGTATGATAAGGAAAAGGTTGGTAAATACGAGGTTACATTTAATCTTGAAATAATAGACGCATCATTGCCGGAGCAAGATTTAGAATTTACTCAATGGTTTTATTGCGATAGTTTAAAGTGCTATTACAATACCGAAACATTCGACGATAAACATTTTCAAATAATAGAAAACTTTGCTAAAACTGCTGTAAAGTATGGCATTAACACATTGTTAACACCTGTTTTTACACCACCACTTGATACATACATTGGCGGTGAGCGTGAAACGATGCAGCTTGTTGGTGTGAATTTCGAAAATGGTAAATATTCGTTTGATTTTACTCTTTTGGGTAAATGGGTAGATATGTGTGACCGAGTAGGTATTAAATATTTTGAAATTAACCATTTGTTTACACAGTGGGGTGCTAAGGCAGCACCAAAAGTTATGGCTACCGTTAATGGTGAGTATAAAAAAATATTCGGTTGGGAAACTGATGCTACAAGCGAAGAATATGCTGAGTTTTTAAGGGCGTTTATACCGGCGCTGCTTGGATATATGAAGTCGCGCGATGGGGCTGATAAACGTTGTTGGTTTCATTTGTCTGACGAACCTAATCAAAAACAACTCGATGGATATCTTAAAGCTAAAGCGATAGTTGAACCTTTATTAGAGGGTTACACAATCCGCGATGCATTATCAAGCTTTGATTTCTATACTTCTGGTGCGGTTAAAAACCCTGCGGTTTCTACTTTGCATATAGATAAATTTATCGAAAATGATGTTCCTGAACTTTGGGCATATTATTGTGTTAGCGAAGATAGGGATAAACTTTCAAATCGATTTATTGCAATGCCTTCTTTTAGAAATCGGATATTGGGCACTCAAATGTATAAATACAATATTAAAGGATTTTTGCACTGGGGTTATAATTTCTATTTTAATCAGTATTCCTATGCTTCAGTAAATCCGTTTATGAATACCGAAGGCGAGTATTTTTCTCCCGCAGGTGATACATTTTCTGTTTATCCAGGACCTAACGGTATTCCTTGGGAATCTTTGCGTTTGTTGGTGTTTTATGATGGTATTCAAGATATGCAAGCATACAAACTTTGCGAGCAGTTATATGGCAAAGAATATGTAATGCAAATCATAGAAGAAAACATAAGTCCCATTACATTTAAGGAATATCCATTAAATGCAGAATACTTGTTAACAACGAGAGAAAAGGTTAACAGGGCAATTGCAAATTATAAATAATATATTGGTGCTTGTTTTATGGAAAAAAAGGTTTTATTAGGCGGAAAAAAGAATTTTTACAAGGCTAATATGCATTGTCACAGTAATTTATCAGACGGCAAGCTTACTCCGCACGAATTGAAAGAATTTTATAAAGAACAAGGTTACAGCGTACTTGCTATTACAGACCACGATAGCATTCGTAATCATTCTTATCTTGATGATGAAGATTTTCTTACGATAACTTCGATGGAAATATCAATCAAAGAAAGATTAGTATCAACGAGCGTTGATAGACATATGAAGGTTTGTCATCTTAATGTGTATGCATTAGAGCAAGAAAACGACTATAACGTTTGTTACTCTTCTGTCTATGATAGATTTTCCTCAAAAGAAAGAGTAGAGTGTATTTTAAAAGAAAATGGTGGTGATTACGAGCGCACATATAGTGCGGAAGGTGTAAACGATATAATAAAAAAAGCAAATGAAAGCGGTTTTTTGGTTTGCTACAATCATCCAATGTGGTCTCTTGAAAACTACGTTCAATATTCAAAATATGACGGATTATGGGCGGTTGAAATTTTCAATACTGATTGTTTTGATAGCGGTTTATTTGAGTATAATCCGATGGTTTTTGATGACTTTTTAAGAATGGGTAAAAAGGTTTATCCAATTGCAGCTGATGATAACCATACGAAAGATAAGGGTTGTTTTGGCGGATTTATTATGATAAACAGCGAGAATCTTTCTTATAAAGAGATAATGAATGCTTTGAAATCAGGTGATTTCTATGCGTCAACTGGCCCCACAATAAGAGAAATTATTTTAGATGGTGATATAGTAAAAGTTCAGTGTTCTAATGCAAAACAAATCAGTATTACAACCTGCGGAAGAAGGGCAAACCGACTAATTGCAAAAGATGATGAATTTATCACTAAAGCAGAGTTTAAAATTATTTCAGATGATATTTATTTTAGAATAGATATTGTTGACGAAAGCGGTAAGCATGCAATTACTCGTGCTTATTTTGTGAACGAATTATTAGATTAGGGGAAGTTATTTTGGCAGCGTACAATAAAATGCAATACAAAACAGTGGTTGCATTAGGTTTTTTGATTTATTTTTTCAGTTATACAATGCGATTAGATTATGCAGCAACAATAGTTGCTATCGTATCTGACCTTGATATAACAAACACGATGGCATCTATGGCAGTGACGGGCAGTTTCTTTACTTACGGAATAGGGCAGCTTATATTTGGTTTTATTGGTGATAAGATTTCTCCTGTAAAAATAATTAACATTGCAATGTTGGGTACCATCCTTGTAAATATTTTAGTTTCTTTATGTTCTAATATAGCGATCATTACAGTGCTTTGGTGCATAAATGGTGTTTGCCAAGCGATGCTTTGGCCACCACTTACAAGGTTTGTTTCAGAGCAAGTAGATTCTAACAAATATTCTAACGCGATAACGATAGTGGGTCTCTCGGCTTCTATAGGAACAATATTCATTTATTTATTGGTTCCTGTTGTGCTTGCGTTTACTGCTTGGAGAAATGTTTTTAGATGTATGGCGTTTTTTGGAATTATCATTCTTGCTATTTGGTTCTTTTCAACAAAAAACATTTCTATGGGTAAAGCAGAAGTTACTGATAGGACAAACGAAAATAAAGGCGCTTCTGTTTGGGGATTGATTACACTGGCAGGACTTATACCAATCTTTATTGTTATTGCACTACAAGGAATATTAAGAGATGGTGTTCAAACATGGTTGCCATCGCTTGTTAAAGAACAATTTAACTTAAGCGAAGAGACATCGGTGTTAAGCACAACCATTATTCCAATTATTAGTATGATTAGTGTGACAATTTCAAACACTATTTATCGTAAACTTCAAAACGAAGTTAAAACTGCCGCTATAATGTTTGCTGTTGCATTTGGAGCAACAATACCAATGCTGTTTGGAGCAAATGTTCCGGCGCTAATAATGGTGGTTTTAGCGGCACTAATATCTGGATGTATGCACGGTGTAAATTTAATGTTAATTTCTTTTGTGCCAAAAAGATTTTCTAAGTACGGAATGGTTTCAACATTTTCTGGCATTTTAAATGCTTTTACATATTTGGGTGCTTCGATTTCTACATATGGTTTTGCGGTTGTAGCCGATAATTTTGGTTGGAATTCGGTGCTTATTTGTTGGATTATATTTGCATTTTTAGCAATGGCTATTTGTATTTTGAAAATTAAAGCATGGCGTGGCTTTATTAAAAGGAATATTTAAGTTGCGTATTTTTGCTTCGGTTATATAGTGATTTCACTTGAACTACTATATGTTGGCAAAAAATATTTTATATAGAAGAGGTGATTTCAAATGAAAGAAATATTAGAAAGTTTCTTGTTGTTAAAAACCTCAATAGATGTTTTTACGGTTCTAATTAGAATTGTTTTAGCTGTGTTATTTGGAGGAATAATCGGTAACGAGCGTGGAAAACACGGAAGTCAAGCGGGACTGAGAACACATATACTTGTATGCTTAGGTGCTACTATGACATCGTTGGCGGGATTGTTTTCAACTCAAATTTTAGGCTATAATGGCGACCCGTTCCGTATAGCTGCACAGGTTGTTTCGGGTATAGGTTTTTTGGGTGCCGGAATGATAATTGTAAAAAACGGAAATATGATTACCGGACTTACAACCGCGGCAGGAATGTGGACAACGGCAACAATAGGTATTGCTCTTGGAATGGGATTTTACAGTGGCGCGTTTTTGATAATGCTTGCTTGCGTTTTTACAGCAGCGTTTCTTACCCGTATAGAGAGAAAGCGAAAAAACTCTACGCATTTGTATGTAGAAATAGGGGAACTAAAATCGTCTGGTGATGTTATAGATAATATAAGGCGGCTATTAGACAATGATTGTTTAATTGAAATACTTTCACCTAAAAGTACTAAAGACGGTCACTTGGGCGTTTCGATAACGACTCAAGCCGTAAAGCACACAGCTGAATTAAGAAAAGAAATAGAACAGATAAACGGTGTTGTATTTTCTTTAATTGAATAAATTAAATAGCGGAAATACGTTAGATTGTAGTTGCTTACATTCTACTTTACATATATAAAATAAATACGCCTTGCGGCAGAAAGGAAATTGTTATGAAAACATAGTTTAATTTTAAATATGTTTCAAATATTAAAAACAATAAACGTCGTTTTAACGACAGAATGGAGATTATTATGAAAACAAAAAAATTATTAAGCATCCTTTTGGCAGTAATTCTTATGTTCAGTTGTGTGGCTCTTACTGCATCGGCAGAGGGAGAAACGGTAACTGTATCGCTACTGGGCGAAAAACAGGCAGTCGCAGATGAAGAATACGAGGTTATGATTAATGTGGATGAAACTACCGCAGACCTTGCAGGCGGTATTTCTTGCGATGTAAAGTATGACGCTAAAAAGTTTGCACTTAACAGAATAGAAATTAGTAGTGCATTCGCAGATGCAAATGATCTTAGCGACGAATCAGGCGAGAGTCAAATTATCAACACAAACGTTCCTGGTGTAGTTAACGTTGTTCTTGTTGATGTAGCGGATGATTCAACTAAAAGTAACTGGTTAACACTTGTATTCACTGTTAAAGCTACTCAAGAAACTTCTGCAGAATTCAGTCTTGAAAACGTAAAAGTTTCTAATTCTACTGGTACACAATTAGTAACAAACAATCTTACAGTTGATGTTACCGATATAATTTATGATCATATATTAGACGTTAACGGCGCATCAATTAGAAAAGATGGCGTAGGCAACATTCGTTTTGAAGCAGAGATGCATAGCGGTAGCGTTGATATGGATAGTGTTATTGAAGTAGGATTTTTGATGATACCAGCAGCGTGCTTAAAGGGCGACTTGTATAATGGTGATTTGACATTTACTGATAGTGGTAAATATACAACTGCAGATGGCAGAACAGTTACCATTGCTACCAATTCCAAAGAAGGTTCTAGAATAGTTGACGGTGATAAGATTTACTGCTATCTTACCAATACAACAAGCTTTAAATTAAATACTACATTTGCTGCAAGAGCTTACATTAAAATTGACGATGGAACAGAAGAGGGTTTGATTATTTATAGCGATAATCAGACATATATTCCTGCCAGCAACACATATGAGAAAAACATTAAAGGCGGCACAAGTTCTAAGAGCTGTATCGAAACAGCAAAGGCTATAATTGAACTATATGATGTTGACGACCTTAAATCTTACTTAACTGCTGATACAGCAACATGGACAGAAAACTATACTGACATAGTTGAAAAACTTGCAGAAGTTGAAGATTCTTTTAACTAAGAATGTAAAAATGACATTTAGGAGGTAACTGTTATGTTTCAAAAAGCAGAAATTGAAATCAATAAGATAGATTTAGTTGATATCATTGTAACAAGTGATATTCCCATCGATGGACCACCCGATTGGGAAGACTGGGAAGAGTAAACAGGTGAATATAATGAAAATAAAAGTAATTAGTTTATTTATTTGTCTTCTTTTAATCGTTGTATGTTTTACTGGTTGTAAGGATACTATAGACACCAACTCTGATGTTTCATCAAATACCGGAACTACATCAAGTGTTCCAATTGTTATTGTTGATGATGAAGATGAGGATGAGAACACACAGTCTGAGATAGATGAAATACTTGAAAGTTGGGAAAACAATAATCCTAGTATAAATATCGAAGTTGACACCGATGACAAAGATGATAATTCATCTACAAATAGTTCATCTGACAATGGTTCTGATTCTACAACATCTGAAGAGCAAGATAACAATTCTTCAAATGATAGTTCGGATTCATCAACTTCACAAGAATCTAGTGATAACAGTTCTACTGATAATAGTGCTGACAATTCTTCTAATACCGATAGTAGCGAAACCGGATCAGAAGACGATGGCTATTTTGATGTAGCAGTATAAATATTCATTTTGTTTAGAGGGCACAACTCTAAAAAGTCATAAAACCTTTCTTTCTAGGGTTGTGCCTTTCTACATAATATCGTTATAGGGGGCACGGCTTTAATGGCCTCATTCTCCTTTTATAGTCGTGCCCTTTAATAAATAATTGTTTGAAGGGGCATGACCTTAATGGTTTCTCAATCATCCTTTTAGGGTCATGCCTTTTTCATAAAATTGTTTTGAAGGCACAATTCTAATTTTCATGAAAAACCATCTCTTTTAGGATTGTGCCTTTGTTTTAAACTTTTAAAAGGTACAACTTTTTTAGTTTGTGTTGTTCCTTTGAGGGTTGTATCCTTTTTAAAAGATAAAATTGTATAGGCATAACCGATTACCTCTTTTTGAGGCGGGTTTTCTTTTTAAATTAATCAACTATACACTAGAAGATTTCCGTGTAATATTATTCTAATTTGGTTATGCCTATACAAACCTCATTTGAGATAGAAAGGGTAATAATGTTAGACGAACTCTAAACATACGGACAGTCTAAACGATTATAAATATTACATAGAAATAAAAAAGAGTTGCGTCTTACTTGATGAGTCGCAACTCTTTTTATATGTAATAAAATATGTATTTTGTAGCGGCTGCCGTTCTCCTCCAAATTTTAAATCTGAAAATTACTAAGATTTAAAATTTTGGAGGAAATATAAATGTTTAAAAGAAACGACGGCAAAGGTATAAATGCCGTTCAAAATAAATTTACCGCTTTGCTTAAAACTGCATTACGCAATAGAAGAATAGATTATATGCTTGAACATAAAAAATACAGCAGGGAAGTACCGATAGAAGAATATGCGAATTTTACTGACGAGTATGATTTTATTCAGGCAATAGTCGATTATGATGTTGTAAGAAATGCTTTAAAAGCCTTAAACGAAAGAGAGAGGAAAATAATAATTTTACATATTCTTGAAGATAAAGATTTTGCCGAAATCGGAAAACAGCTTGGTCTTACATACAAGGGTACCGCAACAGCATTTTATAGAGCTATTGCAAAATTGCGTGAGATACTTGGGAGGTACCGTGATGAATTTTAAAAATTTAATCAAAAAAGCCCAGAACGGCGATGAAACATCTTTTGAGGAAATTCTTAAAATGTATCGACCGTTAATTATGAAAGAATCAATTATCAACGGTTCATTTGATGAGGATTTATTTCAGGAGCAATGTATTGTTCTTAATAAATGTATAAAGCAGTTTAAGGAATAAAAAAAGGGCAGGAGCGGGCATCCGTTCCTGCTTGTTCCATATTATGTATGCAATAGTTGTTATTGCTAACTATTGCTTGTTCAAATTGATTTAATTTATATTTATAATTATAACATAAAAAATATGCTATTGTTGGTGATAAGTTAATGGTAGAAATATTAATAGGCGATAGAATTCGTGAAGCAAGAAAGCGAAAAGGATTAACACAAGAACAGCTTGCTGAGATTGCGGATATAAGCGTAACCTTTTTAGGCGAAATTGAGCGTAATAAGAAACTCCCCGGCCTATATATCTTTACAAGAATTGTCATGGCGCTTGATGTATCAGCAGATTATATTTTAAGAGATATATTGCCTTCGGGACAGCCGTATGTAGATGATGAAACGGTAAAACGCCTAAGGCGGCTATCACCCAAGCATAGAAAGATTATAAATGAAATAATAGATGCATATCTAAGAAATATTTAATTTAGGGAACCGATATATAATCGGTTCTTTTTATTTGTAAAAAGTGTTTTTTCGACAAGCGATTTCGACATAATAATATGTGAGTTTATGCTAATATTAACAATAGCATAGAAACTGTGCTAAAATTATATTTTAGTTTGGGAGGAAAAGAAATGAAGGAGAACATTTCAAAACATGTAAAAATGACGGGAGAGGAGAAGTTGCAAGAATACTTGACCATGCTTGAAAAAACAAACGAAGAATATAGCTATGTAAAAAGTGTATACGAGAATGCATGTGCAGAGTTATATAATGTATTTGCGAAAAGCGAGGAATTGTTACAATGCAACAACAAAATGATAGTTTTAGAGCTTGATGCGGCTTTTCAGATGGGATTGGATTTTTGCCATAATCAATCTGAACAACTTTGTGTCGGTAAATTTTCAGATGTAGATTATAATATCTTACTCGACGAAGGTGAAATACACAAAAATCAGGCTTTTATTACTACTGAAATTAAAATTAAGAATATACTTAATCAATTACCGAGCAAGGCAGAAAATATTTATGATAGTGTTGTTGAGTATAATTCATTCTTGCAAACATATATACCTAAAATTGCCAACTATTTTGGTGTGGTTGCAGGTTGTATGTCAGTTGCGAATGCCAATTATATCGCTTTTTGTGAAGATTATAGAGAGTGGCTAAATAATTACTTAAATATACACATATAGCTATTTTGTATGGCGAAAAAATTTTTTACCATTAAATATATGCTATAACATATATACTGTGCTTTCGCGTGTTTAATCTCTGAATACATTATTTTATACTTTATAGTATAGAATAAATGCTATTGCAGAGGTGAAAACGATGGATAAGAAAGAGTTCGGTAAAAGACTTCGTTATTTAAGAACCGAAGCGAAACTTACACAGGAAGAATTGGCTGAAAAAGCAGATATTAGTCCTGTATATTTGGGAGAAGTGGAGCGCGGACAAAAAGTTATTGGTTTGGATAAATTTATAAACATAATTAAGGCTCTTGGTGTTTCTGCTGATTATGTTTTATGTAACGAACTGCCGTCTGGTGAGCCGTATGTGTTTGATGAAATAACAGATAAATTGAAGAGGCTAAATCCAAAACAGCGAAAAACAGTATTAGACATTCTTGACGGCTATCTGAACAATATATAAATTAACAACCTCTATAGGCCTTGCTGCTTATAGAGGTTTTGTTATGCTATAAATATTTTCAAAATAAATATCAGTTTTATCTATTGTAATTATATGTTTTTGTGCATCAATCTTTTTAATAACTCCCGTTGTTTCAATGTATTTTTGTTCTATGTTGTTATAATGAGTTACAGTCACTATATCGTATAAATTAAGTTCTTTTAGCGTCCTATCAATTTCTTCAATCATATCCTCGGATATTAGTTTGCGAGGCACTCGTATTCGCTCTTTTTCATACAGTGCTTTTCGCAGTCCTACAACCGCATCGAAGGGAGCAAATTGCTTGGCTCTTTGACTGGGCGGCATCTTTGCGTGTGGTTTATTCACCGGATTTATGGCCTCCTATCTGTTGGTTTCGTTCTCTTGTAGTTGCAGCTTCTTCAAAGTTCATACCTTTAAGTATTGCATTTTTGCCGTATCTGGCTTTAATTCCCAGCATAGTTTCTTGTATAACCTTATTTTTAATGGTATCGTCCTCATCAAATACTGTAAGCTGTTCGGCGCAGTTATCGCTTGTTACTCGGTTACATGTAATGTTTATTCTACGGATAGGGTAGTTGGGATTTACGATATGGTTGTATAATGCTGTAACTGCTGGGATGATAAGGCTGTCTGCATTTGTCTTTTTAGTTATGTTTGCAGTACCTTTTGCTCCCGGTACAGCCAGAGTATTAGAATAACCAATATAAATAGAAATTGAGTCGGTTATAAGGTTTTTGCTCACCATATCAAGACAAAGCAAATCCAACATTTCTTTTACAATGAGCCGAGCTTCCATAAAACTGTAATCTCGCATGAGAACTTGACCGCTTGATAAGCAGTTAGATTTTGCACGGTAATTTTTTATATCTTTCATCGTGGTGCTTTCTCGACCCCAAGCATGATCGATAAGCAGTTCAGCATCAATACCAAACCATTTATATAAAATGTCTTCCGGTGTTTTTGCAATATCTCCCATAGTAAAAATACCGTATCTCGCAAGGCGCTCGGCGGTGCGACCACCAATTCTCCAAAAATTTGTTAGTGGTTTGTGGTTCCACATAGTTTGTCTATATGCTTCTTCATCAAGAAAACCTATAAAGTCGGGGGAGTGCTTAGCTGTTATATCTAAAGCAATTTTGCAAAGATATAGGTTTGTGCCTATGCCACACGTAGCCCTAACGCCAATTTTGTTATATATTTCGTCCATTAGTTTGACGGCAAGCTCTTTTGCAGTCATATTGTATAGCCATAAATAATTGGTAACATCAATAAATGCTTCGTCAATGGAATAAACATGGATATCTTCGGGTGCAATATACTGAAGATAAATACCGTATATCTCAGCCGCATAGTCAATATACTTTTGCATTCGTGGCGGAGCCATAATATATTCAATACCGTCAGGAATCTCAAAAACGCGGCAGCGATTTTTAACACCTTTCGCTTTGAGTGAAGGGGAGACAGCAAGGCAAATTGTTTTATCTGTTCTTTCGGGGTCAGCAACAACAAGGTCGGTAGTCATTGGGTCGAGACCACGTTCTACACACTCGACACTCGCGTAAAATGATTTTAGGTCTATGCATAAAAAATATTTATCTGCCACGTTTTCCACCACCTAATAGAACATTTGTTCGGCTATATTATAGCACTGTGTGTTTTAAAATGCAATTGTTATTTTAAGGAAAAATTTATATTCTGTTTCATCCGAAAGACAATGCATAGATATCTTGACTTAATATACCGAAGCGGGTATAATAATTAAAAGACTTTTTAAGGAGGGATAATATGTCGCCTGTAGAAATGCAAAGACGCAAGAGGGCAATAAAAATTGCCGACGCTGTAAATAGTATAGAAGGTGTACCGGTATCGAATTATGCAAGAGAGTTGGCAGAAAAATGGGCTGACGGTATTATCTCTGCTGCACAAATGAAGGAACTTCTTATTCAAGCACATAGAAAGGCGTAGTAATGTCTAAATACGATATTTATTTATATGAAGATTGCAAGGTATTAAAAAATCTTTTGAATATTAAAGATGAAAAGGAACTTGATCTTGCTGAAGCCGAACTATCTCGCGCCAATATGATGTTTCTTTATGATGAGGGTTTTGCGGATTTTTCAACCGAAGGAATTGCCTTAATTCATAAAAAACTTTTTGGTGATGTATATGAATGGGCAGGTAAGTTTAGAGTTATTAATATTCAAAAAAGAGAAGAACTGTTGGCAGGCAAAAGTGTTTGGTATACCAATTGCGATAATATTGAAATAGAACTAAATAACGCATGGAATGAAATAAACGGTATTAAATGGAAGGATTACAGTAAGGAGGAGTTTGTAGAACTCATAGCGAAGCATTTTGCTACCCTTTGGCAGATACATCCTTTCCGAGAAGGAAATACAAGAACTATTGCAATGCTTATGGCATTCTTTGTCGAGCATTACGGATATTATTTTGATCACGATTTAATTTCACAAAGTTCAGGATATTTTCGTGATGCATTGGTAATGGCTTCGTTGGATCAGTTTTCTGAATATGAGCACCTAGAAAAAATCTTAAATGATGCCATCTGTACCGAACCTATAGAAGATACTGATGCTGAGATTCAAAATGAGCCAAGCAGAAAAGAAAAATACGAAAAGTATAAGACAAAGGATTACAAACCTGTTCCTCACGAATATGTAGAAGATTTGTAAAGTTTAACCCCCTAATAGACCGATTAAGTCTATTAGGGGGTTGTTTTACGACTGTGTTATTCGTAACATTCTTCTAAATCTTCGTTATCAAGGTTGATAAGCGAACCGTCTTGTTCTACGTGTATGTAACAGTTGCTATCACCGCAAATGCTAATTTTTGCACGAGCGGGGAGAGCGCTTAAAATGTTACATAGCTCATTTACGGTTATGTTTTCTTTAACTACACGTTTGTTTTTGTCGTACATAATAAACCTCCATTTGAATTTATGCTGCTTTTAATAAGTTAATATAATCGTTATCATCAAAAAGTTTTAGCTGACAGTCTTCACCTGCGAAGCGACGTTCTAAATCGTGAACCGTCCATTCGGGTTTAAATGTATGAGGACTTTCTAAATCCCACTGTAGCATCATATTCCAATATTCGGGATAGTTGTGTCTGAGATACCGTAGGGAATCGAGATTTTGTTTAATACAAAACCAACACCCTAAACGCCTATGATTTTTATACAAAGGATTTAACATATCGCGGTCATTTAAAAATTTTATGCAGTCATTTTCGGTCATACCCCAATCAGCAAGGGGAGCGCGGCAGTGTGGCTTTAATCTTGCAAGTCTTTCAGGCTCATCTGCCGCAATACCGATATACTGAATGTGCTTACCGTATTGCTTTTGATGTTTTGAAATAGTTTGCAATTTAAGCCTACTGTTGCACCACGAACCAATAAGGATAGGGAAGCCATAAATCTGACCTACCTTGTCACCGGATATATGTTGCTTGTGAAAAACCTCATCAAAGTTTACCACTGACGGCACAATAGTTATCTTGCGGTGTATGTAGTCCTCCATTTTTTCAATGTACTCATACATTTCGGGAAGTTCGGCGCCGATTGTTTTGGTTGCCATGACTTTAATAAAAACAATATCATCTATCGGCATACCTTCCTCTACCATGCGAATAAGCATAGCAGAGGAGTCTTTACCGCCGCTGAAACTTACAATATGTTTTACACGATTTATGATTGGATATTTGAAGTAAAATATCATTTTTCTTCACACTCTAAAAAAGAGTCCAATATTTCCCGTATACATTCCCAGTTATCGACACTTAAATGCTCTTTGGATAAATATTCATCATATAAGAGAGCAATAATTTGACTACAAAGGGCTAACTTTTTAATATCTCGCAAGTTATAATCTTTGCTGAGATCATTTTCGGTTATATAGTTATAAATTTCTTTATAAAAATGAATTTTACAAGCATTATCAAATATCTGTTTAGGGGTTAGAGATAATTGAGTACTTTTAAAGTCGGCAAACTCTTTTTTGACTTTTTCTTCTAAAATATTTGTGTAAGACATAATACACCTCAATTTTCACTTTCTTGTTCAAAAGAGTAAAAATCTTCATTACAGCAAAAACATTGGCTATGGTAATCATCTGTCAAACTTTGAAAAAGAAAATTACCGCACCGTTTACATATCCCCACGGTATAAATCGGCTGCAGATCATAAAAATCTATATAACCGTATCCGTGTTTCCGCATCCAGGCATAGCCTTCTTGCAGTGTGTTAAAGGTGACAATATTATCTTCTTCATCAACAATAACATCCTCATCAGGTGAGAGTATTGCAATTTTACTGAATACGGATTTTATGTTTTTATGCTTATGGCAAAAGAATTGACGGTTTTTAAATTCAAAAAACAGTCGTTCAAGTATTCGCTCAAGCTCTTCTTCAGATAATGAATCGGTAGAGTAATATTCGCCAACAGTACCTTTATTATCAGTGACAAATAAATCGTAATGCCATTCATCTTCGCGTAAGCCAGCCTTCTTTTCCTCAATGGCAGCACAGATAAACAAATCCTTGTTATCACGGTACAAAAGGCAAAAAGGACTGCAGCGGTTACCAAAAGCTGTATTAGGTGCATTGCCAAGATTTTCTATAAGATATTGTTTTGCAACCCAATAGCCCTCTAACCATACATCGTTCTTTTTGTTTATACTCTTAAAATAATCGTCAATCCAGCTGCCAAAAGGTTTAAGCGGGTTTGTTACCACATCATTACCGCTGTTGTTGAAGCACCAATTTGCGACATAATTGATATATGCAGCATTTGGATCGTCTTCATCTTCATCGGCAATGAAAATACCGTAAGTTTTGATACCGTCTTTGTTTAATTTTTTAAATTTACTGTCTAAAAAATCAATTGAACCAATATCTCGCTCATTCGCTTTAGTATCATCAAATTCAATTTCAACATATGCTTTTCTTATATCACTCATATTTTTCCTCCTATAACTGAAAGAGCAAGGGCTTTCACACCCTTGCTCTTTTTACTTATGCGGCATTCGCATTCGAATTCCGCAGTTTTCCTTTCGAGTATTTACCTATGGTTATTTCCTTTAAAAACTCCTTGCATTTTTCTTCATCAGTGCATTTGGCTGACATATACGCGCGATGTGGACCTTCGCCTACATATATAACAATATATCCGTCATACATTTGCAAAAGTATATCCTCACGACCGGCGCATACCGAAACCAACTCAAAGAAATTTGACATTTTATTCATAACGCTACTCCTTTATGCTGCTTCCATTAAATCCTTCATCAAAACGTCTACAAGCCTAATACCTTGTAGCTCGCCACCGTGAATGAGAATATTATTTTCATCCAGTTCGGCAAACTCTTCAAGACGTAAGATCTTGCTGGCCTTAGCAAGCGATAGGTCTTTTTTATTAAGACGTTTCTTAATTGCACCTTGCCATTCCTTTAAGAATTTTTCAGCATCGACAATATCATCATATTGACGGTCAAATTTTGAACGCTTTTGACGTATTGTTCCACCGGGTTCTACCTCCAAGGTATAGTATGAAACATCGGGTTCTTCATTCTTTCGCAAGAAGAAAATATACGCTTCCTGTCGCTCTATACGGTCAAGATATCTGTCTTGTTCTGCTACGCAGTGATTAAGATTTCTACCTTCTAATAGAATGTCTTCAATACGACGAGGTACTATAACCGAGTATTGTTCGCCAACATATTCGTATTTGTTTTTTATGCTAAATAAAACATCGGGAATTTTAGGATAGGATTTAATAATTTCTTTTGCTCTTTCGCTTAAATCTCTTTCCTGCAACCTACTAACAAGTTCTGCATGACGCTGTCGCAATCTACTTGCGCGGTATATTATTTCGTCGTTTGTATCGATTCCCAATTTTTCCGCCATATCAAGATAGTCACGCCAAGTTGTAAGCACTTCTTTGCAGGTTAGGTTGCTTTGATGCATTTGCTTTTGGATATAGTTGTATATTTGAATGGCATTCATTTTATCTGTAATAAATTTAAGATTACGGGGAAGTATATCGTTTTTTATAAACCAATTTTTTATGTCTATAGAAATACGTTTCCCACATCTTTTTTCAAACTGAAGCCATTGCAAATATTCCGAACCACCATCAGAGTCTTTAAATTCCTTGAATTTAGAAGCATCTAAACATAGCAATTTAATTAAACTGCTTTCGTCAGCTTTAACATCATATTTAATACTGTAATAAGAATGATCCAAAACTTCACTTGCCAACTTTATAAGTCCGGCTTTTATGAATTTTTCTATATAAGGGTGCTCTTTTAGTAATGACAAATAAATTTCGGCATCAAGACAGCCGTTTTTTAATTTGTACCATTCTAATAAGGCAGTGCCCTTTAATTCTTTTTTTGAAAGATTTTTAAGTGAGTTTTCGTAGATTCTTCCATCACGAGAATAATATGAACCTATGGTATGGATAGTGTTACTTATCCAACGCATACCGCGACGTTTGTAGTCACCGTAAAAATACGCGCGTAAGGGTTTTCCTGTCTTATCGCAAATGATTCTTCTACCTTCATCAAAAACTAACTGTGGAGCAAATGGGGCGCCTCTATAATAGATTCGCCTTGCCCAGAATCGTCTTATCATAATACCGTCTTTGCAGCGTTGAATTATGTATGAAGGGAAGTAATCGGTAGAAAAATGACCTACGCGACCAAGAGCCTTATACTCTATTTTTTTATGGCAGCAAGGACAAACACCTTTGGTCTTGTGTAAAGGATTTTCAACCAAAACATTGTTTTCGCAATAGGTGCAAAAGCCTTCTTTAAGTTTCTTATTAGAATAATTATAAAAGATAAAGTGCTCGGGGATGGATTCCTTATTAAGCCATTTTTCAAAGTTTTTAGGTAGCTTTGGTGTTTGCTTAAGGTCATCATCCCACGCATCCGTTTCCTTTTTATATTTATTATCTAATTTTTCTTTCATAATTGCCTGTTGGTAATCAATTAATATTTCAACCCCTTTTTTGTCGGTATTAAAATATTTTCTCAATGTTTTATTAGTTTCGCGGCAAACATAAACTTTTTCGCTTGCAAACCAATAGGAAGGCCAATCAAGATTATAGATAGAAGCAGTAAGCCATTTTTCTTTCTCGTAACTATAAGTTATGTATTTTTTATTCTTTTTATCGAAGTATACATCATAGATTGGTTTTGTTCCGCCATAACGCATAGCTTCGGTTAAAAAGAAAGATGCTTTTAAAATTCCTTTTTTTGTACAACACCGCATATATAACCAAAAGTTATATTTATCGCAGTAACAATAACGGTTGCTTTCAAATTTTGGTTTATCATCCTTTGCTCTGCGAAGCATATACGGTGTGGCTTTAAGCTTCGGCATTTTTCGCAGTTCTTTTTTAATCATAATTAACACCTTCGCTTTCCTCTAAATCAATGTTGTACCATTTGTTTGGCAAAACTTTTTTCCCGTCTATTGTATAGATCGCAATCTGGGATATTTTTTTGCTGTCTTCTGCTTCCTTAGCAAAGCAAATAATATCTCCTTTACTGCCACGGGCTATAGGGTTTTTGCCGCGAACAACCACATAACCGTTATAAGCTTCGTGAGAATCTTTTTCTACATGATTGCTATCCTCTCTAAAAGGGTGGTCGTTTATATAGGCTAAAGCGTGTAGCAAAAGTTCTTTCGGTGTTAACCTTTTCAGTATTTTTAAATGGGTACAAGATATTTTACTGTCACGATTATCTTCGTCTATATCTCCTCCGGCATCTACAATAAAGTATTCCGAATCAAATAATTTTGGATAATAGGTAAGACAGTCAAGAGGATTTTCCGCGCAATGAAAACCATTTTCAACGCAGTTAGCCTTTTCGGTAACATTAAGTCCCATTTTAAATTGATAACCTCGGCAAATAAGACCTTTATCAAAGCCTTTATACGCTAACATAAAACCCCTCCTTAAAGCATAGACATCTGAGCCGGTTCCTCGACCTTTTGTTCGGGAGGGGTAGGCGGTGTCTCTTTCTTTTTAGGTGTAGTCTTTTTAGCAGATTTTGTGGTTGTAGGTCTGTAGGTTCTGGGTTCAAACTTTTCTTCGTCTTCATGATCCTCAGGTATATCCATAGAAGAATAGTATTCTTCTGCCCACATATAGCAAATATCATCGGGGATATCCATACCAATAACACCGTTTCTGTCAGGTGTTTCTCCCGTTAATTTCATTTGTTCTTCGGCATATCCAAGTGCTTTTCGATTTATATATCTATAGCAATTTATAATGCTTTTCTTTGGATGAAGAATGTTACGGGATAAATCTTCGCTTTCTTGACTTAATTTAATGATATATGCCGCAACGCTCTCTTTCATATTACGGCGGGTAATTCTTTCTACGGCTACAGAAATATTATTTTTTGCAGCCTCAAGAAGTTCGTCGGTAGAGAGCATTGTTTTTAATTCCCACTCAATTTGTATTTCCTCGTCCTTTTGAGCCTTTTTAGCATCAAATTCCGCCTTGCGTTTGGCTTCTTCTGCATCAAAAGCTGCCTTCTTTTCGGCTTCGGTTTGCTCGGGAGCTTTTTGTGTTTCACAGGCGGTCGCGGTATTTAAAGTAGAAGTGTTATTCATATCATTATTAGCATCCATATTTTTTCTCCTTTTTAATAAGAAACACGGTATAGGTTTTGTCCTATACCGTGTCTTTTAATTTTAATAAAAATCTATTATCTTCGCACCGTCAGGCGAAAATGAAATAGGGTAAAAGTCTTCCTTATTACAATAGTAAAACCTATTTTCATCACCGTTATACAGTTCAATGACATCAGATGGTGCAACAGCCCTACCGATATAATCTTGGGGTAGATTAATTCCGTATAACTGTCTTATTTGCTCAAGGGTTATATTATCATCATTTGATGACTTAACATAATCGTCGCATACAAGACAGTATTCGTTTGCGTCAGGTGATGTTATGCCTGCTTTAACAAGCGCATCTATACCGCCGAACGCATAACTTCTTATGGGGTTACCCTCACGTATATCTAACTGATATATACGGTAATATTGCCTTTCGTTTTGTAATAAAGAGTCTTTTATAATTCTTTTGCTATCCTCCTTGTCTGCATTGCGTTTTGCAAGCAGGTAATCATCTATGCCGTTAAAATTGGGATTCCATACAGCTATCTCATAATCCATACCACATTCCTTTGCAATCTCACGCACCTTAATAGCGCCTGCTGCAACATTTATATTTTTAAACTTGTCTATATCTAAAGCTTCAACGATTGTCTGTGTTCCGCTTTCGGCAAGCTCTTTGAAAATGTCTTTAAGTGCCGCTGTTGAATTAGCACTTAGCATGGCAATAAAGGTTTGTCCGGATATACAGTGTGCTATGTAAGATTTTAAATAGCCTTCAGTGACATATACACGCTTGGCGGTCTTGATACCTAAAAACTGAACCGGACCACCTGGGCTTATACCACTTGGCTTGCCGCCAGAGGAATGCCATATATATTTGGCACCGACTTTATCTGAATCATCATTTTTAATTGGCACATCAAGTCTTATCTGAAGCGCGGTTATATAACCATCGATTGTTCGAACAGGAATTAAAAAACCGTCTGTATAAGAACAAAACATAACAGTCCAAATTCCTTTTCTTTTATAAAAGCCCGGCACACCCTCTAATGTGTAACCGTTCGACAACAATGTTTTTGCGATTTTATCACACATATAAAAGGGGGGAGTGCTTTTAAAACCTATTTTATCAATTTGCTCATCAGTAAGACCGCGGACATTCTTTAGGTGTTCGCGATGTTCATCACGCAATTTTAATAAAGACAAAAGAGCGCTGAGTGTTTTATGAATGGTGGGAGTTTCCGCACGGCAAGAAGACTCAACATTTTTTTGAATGTTATTAGTCTTTGGGCAGTCATAATTTTTATCGCTGTCAAGCTGTAGGCTTAATTCATCACAAATTTGCCAATAGGCTTGTGAATTGCTTAAATTACCGTTTAGACGGCTATACAGTGCCAGCATACCGCCTTTTTCGCCGCAATAATTACATCGCCAGGTGTTGTTCTCATAGTTTACCTTCATTTTCCCGCGGTTATCGCCGCAAAACGGACAGTCGGTATACACACCGTTTGTCACAGGACGTCGGATGCGGAGTGGTAATAGACCAACTACCTGTTCAATGTTAAACGGAAAGTCCCTGTAAAACCCCATATGAGAGTCTCCTTTCTTTTAAAATTCAAATTGCATTATTTCTTTGAGTCAAGAATTTTCTTTATAGCAGCACGAAGGATATTATCCTGTACCGGATACTTTTCAATAATTGTTTCAAGCACCTTTACGGGTCTGCGTTCAACCAATGTGGACAATACCCATCCGTTATATGGACCACCCTCAATTACATAATTCATAGCTTGGTCTAAGCTTATGACATTATATATATCGTCAATAGGTGTGGTTTTGTCATACGAAGCGGTGGATTGTTCTACCTGTTCGTCGGCAACCTCGGTATTCTTAACAATGGCGGTATCTTCCTTTGCGGTAGAAGTATCATCAATAACTTCGCCCGTTTGTTTGTCAACGGTAACACCGCCGCCTTCGAGATTACTAACTATTGAAAGCAATGGGTCTGTAACGGGTTGCGCTGTTTCTTCTTTTACTGTTGTTTTGGTTTCTTCGGCTTTAGTTTCTACTTTGGGTTCTTCTACTTTAACAGTAGTAGGCTTTACCTCAGTGGCTTTTGGTGTTTCCTTTTTAACAGTAGGTTTTGTTTCTACCTTGACATCCTCTTTTTTTACGGTTGTGTCGGGAGAAGATGATAGAAACTGTATACCAAAGCCTGCATCCGATAACGCCTTTTCCATAGCAGAATTTTGAGCTTGCGTTACGGATGCTTTATCTGTTGCGATTACACCCGTAATAATATGGTTTGCCGCAGGGTCGCTGTCGTTTCTGTCAAAATACACGCGTGCTTCAACGGCTGCCATTTTATCTGATAAATTACGGATGAGCAAACGCAATTTTCCGTTAGGGTGTTTAATTCTAAACCACAGTTTTTTATACGGTAGGTCAAGAACTGCACCGTTTTCGGTATTGCGTACATATTTAAGCGGATTAAATCCGTTTACGTGATTTAAATTTGCGGCATCGCTTTCAGTGTTATAAACAACAGTATTTTCATTAGATTTCATATAATTTTTCCTCCTAAAATAAATACGGGATATTTGAAAGTATTTCTTCAAATATCCTTTAACTAGCTTTATTTTTTTCTTTTTCAATATCATATACCTTTTTATAGTTTGCAATACGCAAGCCTAAAGCGGTATTACGGTTTCCTGTTTCGTTACGGTGAATGGCCATACAAAGCATACCGATTTGACCTATAAGGATAACGCGGCTCTTTGCACGGGTAATTCCAGTGTAAACAAGATTTCTTTTAAGCATATTGTAATGACTTTTAATGATAGGCATTATTACGATGTCATACTCGGAACCCATCGCTTTATGAATGGTTGTAGCATACGCAAGCTCGATATTTTTCATATCTTCCATTGTGTATTCAACCTTGCGCTCGGTTGCAAACTCAATAGTAATAATTGTCTCATTTTTTTCATTAACTCCAATATCCCTTATAAAGCCGATATCACCGTTAGATGCTTTATCATTGTTTTTGTTTTGCATTATTTTATCTCCAACACGGAAATAATTACTGCCAACCTTGAGGTCAGGTAATCCGCCATTATACGGATTTACCATCTCGCGAATTGTAAGGTTTAACTCGCTTACAGCGCAAGAACCTTTTTTTCGGTATGGAGAAAGTATTTGAACATTCTCTATACCGTGAATTGATACAAGGTCGCAAAAAATATTAATAATGATTTCGGATGCCTGTTCTTGTGTTTGGCATTTATGAAATGTAAAGTCATCTCCGTACGATAATCTTGTTTGGTCATTGTTGATTGCTTTGGCATTTACAGCTATTCGGCTTCCTTCTTGCTGACGGAATATCTGGTCGAGTGTAGTAACGGGAATAAGTCCGCAATTTATTAGTTCGCGGAAAACATCACCGGCGCCAACACTTTGTAGCTGATCAACGTCGCCAACAAGAATAACCCTTGTCGTAGGTTTAACACGGGAAAAGAATTGTTGCGCCAACCACATATCTATCATGGAACTTTCGTCCACGATAATAAGGTCGGCATCAATAGGGGATAAATCTTTGCTTTTATTAAAATAACCATCTTCACCCTGTAGTCCTAACATACTGTGAAGAGTAGTAGCATCGTTTTGTCCCGTGCTTTCGGCCATTCGTCTACTTGCTCTACCTGTGGGTGCTGCAAGTTTTATTTTGCCTTTTGGATTTAACGCCTTAAACACCTCAATTATAGCTTTAAGTACGGTTGTTTTACCTGTACCCGGCGAACCTGTGATAATAGATAGATTGCTGCTAAAAGCCATATACACAGCCTCGCTTTGTCTTTGTGACAGTGCTATACCAAAGTTTTTGCGCACGTGCTCAAGTATTGATGAAATGTCTATTGCAAGTGGCGGCATTGATATTAACTGCGCAACCTTTTCGGCTGTTTCGTTTTCCATAACAAAACTTTTTGTACTATAGATACGACCTTCGCTGCATACTATTTCACCCATTAATATCATATCGTCGATAATAACATCTATTTCTGATGTTTTAACAAGCATATCGCTTGACGGTAAATCTTCGTTCAGCATTTCGGCGGTTGTTTGCAAAAGTGTGGTTTCATCTATAAATAGATGTCCGTTATCCTGCCTTTGTGTATCCAGCGCGGTAATTACTGCACCGTGAATACGCATAGGGGAATTAAGCGGCGTATTGCCCTTTTTAACTATTGCATCAACGCGTTTAAAACCAAAACCAGATATCTCACACAGCCTATACGGATTTTCGGTAAGTATATCTATACTTTTGGCACCGAAGTAATCGTATATGTGCATTGCTGTGGTAGGACTGATGTTAAAGGGGGAGAGAAGTATCATAAGACTTCGTACCGAATAACTTTCGTTAAAGGTTCTTTTGATTTCTTCAAGTTTTTGCTCAGATATACCTTTGATTTCTAAAAGTCGTTTGGGATCATTCTCAATAATATTTATTGTATCTGAACCGAAACGCTTAATAATATCGTCGGCAATCTTTTCGCCGATGCCTTTTACAAGACAGGAAGAAAGATAGCCTTTCATGCCTTCGTCGGTATAAGGGACTATTTCCTCACAACTTTCAACCTCTAACTGAGTGCCGTATTTACTGCTTATCCATTCGCCCTCTAAAATCATAGATACCTTATTGGTTTGCGGCAGATTGTATCCCTTTGCTACAAAGCGGATAAAATCATCACGGCTGTTAGTGGCTTTGCGCGCCTTGTCTGGTACGCCATTGTCTTTTGTACGCACCCTTATAATAGAATGCTTATTTGTTGGATTAAAAAATATTGTATCCTCATAAACGCAGGAATAACTCAATTATAGTAACCTCCCACACAAAAGGACTTACAGTTATTTTTCATAACAACATTCCTTTCAAAAATATTAAGCCGCTTTTTCTCGCGACTTTTTCACATAAAATCTTCGGCTTTCAGACACGGTTACAAACTGCTCATAGATTTCGGGATACTGTTCTTTTAATCTAAAAAGATTATCCTTGTCTATGGTGGGCTTGAAAATAGGATTGTATTCTATTTTGTAATTGTTTTCGCCTATGGTACACGCAGCGTTACAACTGCTTCCCATGACATCAAGAATACAACCTCTTAACCGTTTAAGCTCACTTTCGATTTTATCCTCTTCTGATTTAACGATTTTCTTTTGTTCCTGTAATTCAAGATAACGCATAACATTGCTTGTGATATTTGCATCCAAAGCAATTATGGGAGCATTTTTGTCTAACTTACCTGTGTGCTTTTTAATGCTTTCTAACACTAAATCTCCATCCTCATAATAGGGTGGGGGAACTTGCGCCAAAACATTATTTTTCCAAAAATCTCCCTCAAGCGTTATGATTAGTTCCTCATATCCTTGGTCGCGGTCAATACTACGAATAATAACCTCATCTTCGGTATTACCGTAAAGACAACAATAATACACCTTGTCTATATTGGTAACAGCCATATAATGACGTCCTTGTATTTCGTAGTTAACGGGTACCGATTCTTTACCGTCAATCCACCAATTGCCAGTAGCGTTATAGTTAGTGGTTTTAATTTCAAGAATTGCGGTTTTGCCGTCGGGGAGCTTAATGAAGTAATCTACATCGGCAAGCATATACGGGTAATGCGGATGATAAAACATTTTCTTAACCTGGTAGACCGGATATCCCGTTTTTTTACTGAATATCTTTGCAACAAGGTCTTCAAGCAAATGTCCTATCTCTTTTTGTACCCAATTGTTTTCTTCATCGTCATACGACACGATATTAAGCTTGTCGTAATAGAGGTCCCTTGCCGTAGCAAAAGGGGAAACCCCTATTATAGTTGCAGCATCACTGCCGCCGATTCCTTTCCGCCTCCAATTAAGCCATTCCTCGCGCTCTAAATTAGATGTGTCCACAAGAATTAAAGGAAGATAATCCAAGGTTGGCATATCTTACGCTCCTTTACATCGGCAGTGCGGTATTAACGTGTGCCGATAATATGTTCTTTTGCGGTGCTTTGCACTCTTTCGTGCCTCCTTTCTTTTAAGTTGCTGCCTGTATCTGGCAGGGCGTGTCGCTCTTCGTCTTGAGCGCACATGTTTTCTTTTACTCATTGGCGTTCCGCCTTTCTAAAATATTCCAATCACCGTAAGGTGTTTTGGTAGAAATAAAAAAAGCGAGAATAACAACCATAATACTTTTGCTTATACAAAGATATAAGCCGGTGTCATTCTCGCATAGGATAAAATCCTTATTAAAATAAAAAAAGACAGTATTAAACAGCAATAGCTCATTTAATACTGACAAAATACAAACTAAACATAGGTGTGCGATGTGAATTCTATCACGGATGCCCTTTTTTGGACTGCACAAAATCATTTACAATGGTATAATACCACAATATATTGTGGTTGTCAAGTTCAAACGGCAACCCGAAACTATATATTGTGTAAAAATTTTTGAAGAAAAACAAATGTTAATTGAGTATTTATAATTGTATGCGGTTAAAAATCCGCTTGAACCTTGAAAACTGAATCCTATTACGGAAGTTATACAGGTTATATAGATAGTGTGCATTTGGCGCGCCTATATATTAAACAGTGCATAGCACAGCCTGCGAATACGCAGAATGCAGGAAATGGTCCGTGAAGGGAACATATATTTATATATAATATTGTAATAGTCATTTTATTGATGTTCATATAGTATATTGCAGTTTTGAATTGGGGGAATGTATTTTGCAAAATGAAGTTAAGGAATGCTGCACAAATGTTTTTAAGAGCAAAGATGAATTAGAGTTAAAAAAGAGTATCACATGTGCTTGGATTAAACTTATAAATCTATTAGAAAAAGAAAAAAATACAAATTTTTCGAAATAGTGGTGAAGTTCTCGTCTATGTTTCGTATAAACATTATAGAAAACAGCTTGTTCTTATCTAAGGAGATAGGATAATGGATTTTAATTTAGTTCAAAGTCAATTCTTTATGGAGGAGATAAGAAAATTAAGGGTAGCACTTTATGTGCGATTATCTGAAGAAGATAGAAACAAGCGATTTGAAACCGATGATAGTAATAGTATACAAAATCAAAAAGCGATGCTATTACAATATGCGATGGAGCAGGGGTGGGAAGTTTATGATATTTATAACGATGACGATTATACCGGTTCAGATAGAAAAAGGCCAGCGTTTAATCGTTTGTTAAAGGATGCAGAAGAGCATAAGTTTGACATAATCCTTTGTAAAACTCAGTCGCGTTTTACACGTGAACTCGAATTGGTAGAAAAATATATTCATGGATTATTTCCGTTGTGGGGCATTCGATTTGTTGGTTTGGTTGATAACGCCGACACTGCAAACAAGGGTAATAAAAAGTCACGACAGATCAATGGATTGGTTAACGAATGGTATCTTGAAGATATGTCGGAAAACATAAGAAGCGTTTTAACTAATAGACGTTTAAATGGTTTCCATATTGGAGCATTTGCACCATATGGATATATGAAGGATCCTGACATGAAAGGGCACTTGATTATAGATGAAGAAGCGGCTACTGTAGTTAGAGAAGTTTTTAATATGTTTGTCAATGGATACGGTAAGACTGCCATTGCTCGCTCTTTAAATGATAGGGGAATTCCTAACCCTACCGAATATAAGCGACTTCATGGTTTAAGATACAAGCGACCTACTATGAAGAATAGTACATTGTGGAAATATTTTGCTATTTCTGATATGCTTGTTAATGAAGTTTATATTGGTAATATGGTTCAGGGTAAAAGTGGTAGCATCTCTTACAAAACCAAAATTAACAAGCCGCGACCTAAAAATGAATGGTATAGAGTTGAAAATACTCACGAACCCATTATAGAACGAGAACTTTGGGATAGGGCGCAGGAATTAATTCAACAACGTGCGAAACCATTTACTATTGGAAAAATAGGAATATTTGCTCGCAAGGTGCGGTGTGTTAATTGTGGATATATTATGAGAAACCATAAGAATAGAGGAGAATATTATTTGCAATGTTCTAATAGACACGTATCAAAAGATTCTTGTATAGGCGCGTTTATATCTGTAAAAAGATTGGAAAAGATCGTGCTAGAAGAATTGAGAAAACTGTATGATAAATACGTTGATAATGATGAATTAGAGCAGAAAATACAATACTGTGCAAATCTGCAATCCCAAAAAGAAAAAATACTATCTGATATATCAAATTACAAGAGAAAAATAGAAGAGTGCTCAAAAGGGATAAAAGAACTTTATATAGATAAGGTTAAAGGAATTATTTCAGAAATCGACTATTTAGAATTTTCAAAGGACTTTACATCTCAAAAACATAGGCTTGAGGAAATAGTCCTTGAAGGTGAAAGAGCAATTTCAGAAATAGAAACAAGAATCGAACAGGGTGATAATAGACGTTCTATAATAGAAAAATATACAAACATAGAGCACCTTAATCGCGAAATGGTAGATACTTTAATCGACTATATTACGGTGGGAAAAAGAATCCCTGGCACCAAAAATGTTCCGGTTGTTATACACTGGAACTTTTAAAAAGTTGTACTTATATGGTGGTAGCAGAGCAAAAAGCGCGTGTGACATACGACAACCTCATTCGTCTTATTGACGACCCCGATGTACTTGACCCGCTTAAGTTCCTTCGTCAGCGCGAGATTGTGCATTACCAACGCTTCGGTGAAGCGCTTGGTATCACAACCGACCGACTTAACAGCAAAAATTTTTACGCCTGCAATCCTAATTTTGATAAAGGTTGCGGTAAGTAATAGATGATATAGGGCAGGAGTACGCTCCTGCCTCATTATATTTTATTGAAAATTGTGTGCTATATAAGTATAAAAACCCAACATATTGTGTCCCGAAAATTGGTGCAAAAAATTTTTAAAAAATTTGAAAAAAAGTGTTGACAAACTGCTATTGGTGTGGTAATATAATCGGGCACCTTTGAGAAAGGGTGCGCTTGGAGTGCCCAAAAGGGTGCAAAACGAACCTTGAAAAT
>JAZUOS010000009.1:0-22522 GCA_045604765.1 Acutalibacteraceae bacterium
CGATACCTCTTCGGGTGTCATGGCGTGAGGCGCCATATTTTTATCGCCCGATATCTTTATGGGCTCATCGTCGGTATTAATAATAAAACCGTTGTTTTCGTCTTTCCTTTTTGAGAAAAATCCCATTTTTATTTTCCCACCAATAATTATTATTTTAAATTTCTTTTTCTTACTACTTCGTACATCAGCACGCCTGCGGCAACTGACGCGTTAAGCGAATTGATTTCGCCACACATAGGAAGTGATATAATTCCATCACACTTTTTAGCAACCAATGTGCCAATGCCTTTGCCCTCGTTACCTATAACGATAGCGCAGGGTATATCATAGTCGGTGTTGGTATAGGCGGCGCCGTCCATATCAGCGCCAAATACCCAAATGCCTTTTTCTTTAAGCTCATCAATCGTGTTCGATATATTGGTGACGCGTGCGACCTTCATATATGTGAGTGCGCCTGCCGATGTTTTTTCAACTGTAGCGTTTAGTGAGGCTGAGCGTCGCTTTGGAATGATAATGCCGTGCACACCGCAAGCCTCGGCTGTGCGGATTATAGCGCCAAGGTTATGAGGGTCCTCTATTTCATCGCAAATTACGATAAATGGCTTTTCGCCTCTTTCTTCGGCGGTTTTTAAAATTTCCTCTACAGTAGAATATTCTTGGCTTGCTATCATAACCGCAACGCCCTGATGATTGCCGCCACCGCAGTAATAATCAAGCTTTTGCGGGCTGATTTCTTTAATTAAAATGCTACGCGCCGCGCATTTTGCGCGAATTGCGGTAACCGAGCCGCCCGTTACACCGTGTGCGATTAAAAGTCTGTCAATTTCTCTGCCCGAACGGAGAGCCTCCATAACGGGATTTCTGCCATATATAATATTACCTTGCTTTGAGTCAAGGTTTTCTTTCGTTTTAAACTCCATAAAATCACCTATACATAATAGTACAGAATAAGTATAACATACATAAATAAAAAAATAAAGGGCAAAATTAAAGAAAGTGGAGGTATTTTTATGAAAATTAAATCGGTTCAAGGTTTTGAGGTTTTAGACTCGCGCGGCAACCCAACAGTTGCAGCAAAGGTCATTTGTGAAAATGGGGTAGAGGGCTTTGCTATAAGCCCATCGGGAGCGTCAACCGGTATGTATGAAGCACACGAATTGCGCGATAACGACAGCTCTCGTTATATGGGTAAGGGTGTCAAAAAAGCAGTAGAAAATATCAATAACGAAATCAACAATTTACTAAAAGATAGGTGTGTTTTTAATCAGCATGAAAATGATAACGCTATGATAAAGGCTGACGGCACTGAAAATAAGTCTCGCCTTGGCGCAAATGCTATTTTAGCGGTATCATTAGCGGTTGCAAAAGCGGCGGCAAACTGTAAAAATATGCCACTCTACAGGTATTTAGGCGGTGTGAACGGAGTGCGCTTACCGCGACCTATGATGAACATTTTAAACGGTGGCGCGCACGCGGCAAATAACATTGATATTCAAGAGTTTATGATAATACCCGACTCGGCTCAAAGCTTTGAAGAAGGACTTAGAATTTGTTCGGAAATATATCATAATTTGGGTAAAATTTTAAAGGAAAGCGGCTTGGCAAGCGGAGTGGGTGATGAGGGCGGTTTTGCGCCTAATCTTGACAGTGACGAGGCGGCAATAGAGCTTATTTTGCAGGCGGTGGAAAAGGCGGGCTATAGTGGCAAGATAAAGCTGGCTCTTGATGTTGCGTCAAGCGAGTGGTATAAAGACGGAAAATATACACTTCCCAAACGCGATAAAACAATGACAGCTGAGCAATTAATCGAGTATTATAGTGAGCTTATTTCTAAATATCCAATTGTTTCTATCGAGGATGGACTTAGTGAAAACGATTGGGACGGTTGGCAAGCTTTAACCCCAAAAATAGGGAACAAAATACAGCTTGTAGGGGATGATTTGTTCGTTACAAACCCAGAAAGACTTAAAATGGGATTTGATAAAAACGTCGGTAATGCCGTGCTTGTAAAGCCAAATCAAATAGGTACTTTAAGCGAAACACTTGAGGTTATAAGAATGTCACAGGCAAACGGCTATGCAGCGGTAATTTCGCACCGCTCGGGCGAGAGTGAGGACACAACCATAGCTGATATTGCGGTGGCAACAAACGCAGGGCAAATCAAAACTGGCGCACCCTGCCGTACTGACAGAGTTGCAAAATACAACCGGCTTTTAACGATAGAAAATGAAATAACTTTATGTTGACATTTTACGCTTGTTAATGTAAAATATATAAGCAGTAGGGGCTGCAGCCGTTTTGGCTTGCAGTCCCTTTTTTATGGAAAATTACGGAGTGATTTTATGAAAAAGTTTGATACTGTGATCATAGGCGGTGGTATAGGCGGTCTTATGGCGGCTTATCGCTTGCGTATTAATGCGCCCGAAATGACTATTGCTATAACTGAGCGCGGTAATGAGCTTGAAAAGCGCGTTTGTCCCGCAAGCAAAAACAACACCTGTGTTCACTGCAAAATTTGCAGTATTACAAGCGGTTTTGCGGGCGCCGGTGCATTCAGTGACGGTAAATTTAACCTTGGCACTGCTTACGGCGGCACTTTGGGTGAAGAGCTCGGTGACGATATTGCCAACCTTTATATAGACGAGGTTGACAAAATACTTAACGAATACTGCACCTCGGGTGTGCCGCAGGTGTTTAAGTCTAATGATGAATTGCGCCTTAAATGTATTCAAAATAATCTACGATTGCTTGATATGAATGTTAAGCATTTGGGCACCGATAATAACTATCTCACAATGCAAAATCTTATAAATGCCATTCGCGAATCGGGCACCGAGCTTTACAGCTTTTATGACTGCGTTAATGTTGAAAAATATGACAGCGGTTATGTGCTTAATTATGCAAACGGCGAGGCTTTTGAGGCCAAAAACATAATTATAGGCACGGGTCGTTCAGGCGCTAATTTTGTGTCGGAGTTTTGTAAATCAAACGGTGTAAAAATGCGTTCAAACCACATTGATATCGGTGTACGTGTTGAGATGAAGGATATTATTTGGCGCGAATTTTCGTCTAAAATTTACGAGCCAAAAATTCTTTACAAAACAAATACCTTTGAAGACCGTTGCCGTATGTTTTGTTTTAATCAGGGTGGTCTTGTATCGGCTGAAAACAATCACGGCATAATCACAGCAAACGGTCATTCTTATGCGCAGGCAGAAAAAAAGACCGATAACTGCAACTTTGCAATTCTTTCAAGCATTCGCTTTACCGAGCCGTTTAATCAACCCACCGAGTATGCTGAAAATATCTCTCGTCTTGCAAATATGATAGGCAGGGGTAATGTTTTGGTGCAGCGCTTTGGTGACCTTATCCGCGGCCGCAGAACCAACGACCACCGACTTTCACAAAACACGGTAATACCAACACTAAAAGCCACTGCGGGTGATATATCGCTTGTGCTTCCGCACCGCATACTTACTAACATTATCGAAACGATTTATGCGCTTGATAAGGTAGCGCCGGGTACTGCAAATGATGATACCTTGCTTTACGGATGCGAAAGTAAGTATTATTCAATTCGTCCCGAATTTATGAACAAAAAATTTGAACTTATTGATAATGTTTATATTATCGGCGACGGCTCAGGTATATGCCGTGGACTTTCACAGTCGGGCGCTATGGGTATTTATGTTGCAGATTGCATAACTGGTGATAGATAAACTAATTAAAGGCGGCAGAATTTCTGCCGTCTTTAATAACCTTTAGTTGTTTGTATTTTATTATTTACATTTTGATGGTTTTAGTGTAAAATAATGTATTATGCGAAGGTAGGTGAGGGAATGAAAAGAATGGTTATAATCGGCGGCGGCGCGGCAGGACTTATGGCGGCGGTAGCGGCGGCAAAAGAGCTTGGCGGCGCACAGTATAGCGTAACCGTTGTTGAAAAAAATTCCCGACCTGCGCGCAAGGTTATGATAACGGGCAAGGGTAGATGCAATGTTACTAATAATTGCGATACCAACACCCTTATCGCTAACACCCCCAAAAACGGAAAGTTTTTGTATTCGGCTTTTAATAATTTTAATTCGCAAGATACGATGCGTTTTTTTGAAGAGTGTGGCGTGCCACTTAAAACCGAACGCGGAAACCGCGTTTTTCCAGTATCGGACAAGTCGGTAGATATTGTTGATGCATTGGTAAAGCAAGTGCAAAAAAATTGCAGTATTATTGAGGGTGAGGCGGCGGCCATAATCGCGCCAAGGGGTTATGTAACGGCTGTAAAGCTTGCTGATGGCAGAATACTTGATGCCGATAGCGTTATAGTAGCAACGGGTGGTATTTCTTACCCAACGACCGGCTCTACTGGTGACGGCTACAAAATGGCAAAGGCTTTGGGTCACACCGTAACGGCTTTGACACCCTCGCTTGTAGGACTTGAATGTCACGAGGGATTTTGCACCCGCCTTGCAGGGCTTTCGCTTAAAAATATTATGCTTTCTATTTTTGAAGATGGTAAGAAAAAGCCGCTTTATAAAGAGATGGGCGAAATACTCTTTACCCACACAGGTATATCCGGTCCGTTAACGCTTTCGGCATCTGCTCATTTGCGATATATGGATAAAAAGCGCTATTTTGCTGAAATTGATTTAAAGCCGGTTCTTTACGAGGCACAGCTTGACAAGCGTCTGCTTCGTGATTTTGAAGAATCGCTCAACCGCGATTTTGCAAATTCTTTGGATAAGCTTTTGCCTAAAAGCATAATTCCGGTTATAATAAATATGTCGGGCATCGACCCTCACACAAAGGTTAATCAGATAAGCCGTGAACAGCGTTTATCGCTTATAAATGCGATAAAGCATTTTAAACTTAATATTACGGGTTTTAGACCTATTGAGGAAGCCATAATTACAAGCGGTGGCATTTTGGTTAAAGAGATTGACCCTACTACCATGATGTCAAAATTAGTGGGCGGCTTGTTCTTTGCGGGTGAGGTAATCGATGTTGATGCCTACACAGGCGGATTTAATTTGCAAATAGCGTTTTCAACCGGCGTGCTTGCGGGTGAAAACGCTGCGAAATATGAAAGGAATTTATAAACTATGATTTCTATTGCATTAGACGGTCCTGCAGGAGCAGGTAAAAGTACAGTTGCAAAGGGCGCTGCAAAAGCGCTTGGATTTATTTATGTTGACACTGGTGCGCTTTACCGTACGGTTGGTCTTCAATTTATGCGCGAGGGCTATGATACAAATCTTGACTGTGATATAGATGCAGTTCTTAAAACAATCGAGGTAGATATTAAGTTTATTGACGGTACACAGCACGTGTTTTTAAACGGTGAAGACGTGTCTGAGGCCATTCGCACTCCCGAGGCATCTATGATGGCATCTGCCGTATCGGCAAAACCGCCGGTGCGCGCGTTTTTGCTTGAAATGCAGCGTAAATTGGCGCGTGAAAACAATGTTCTTATGGACGGCAGAGATATTGGCACGGTGGTGCTTCCAAACGCTACCCTCAAGTTCTTTGTTACCGCAAGTGTCGAGGAGCGTGCAACACGTCGATATAAAGAGCTTAAAGAAAAGGGCTCGGATGTAAGCTATGAAGAGGTTTACAAGGATATTGAAACTCGCGACTACAATGATTCTCACCGTGAAATAGCACCGCTTAAGCCTGCAGAGGATTCAATTATGTTTGATACAACGGGCAACACCTTGCAAGAGTCGATAGATAATCTTATTAAAGCGATAAAGGAAAAAATAAATTGAAAATAACACTTGCTAAAACCGCGGGCTTTTGCTTTGGGGTAAACCGCGCGGTACAAATGGTTTATGATTTGGTGGACAGCGGAGAAAAGGTTTGCACCTTGGGCCCTATAATTCACAACAGCCAAATGGTTGAAGAATTAACAAGTAAAGGCGTTCGTGTGGTTTCTGTGCCTAATGAGGCAAAGGGCGACGAAACGCTTGTTATTCGCTCGCACGGCGTTGGCAAAGCGGTGTATGAAGCGGCAGAAAATGTTGGGGTGAGGGTGTGTGACGCCACCTGCCCCTTTGTAGCAAAGATACATAAAATAGTAGCCGAGCATTCCGCACAGGGCGATATAATTTTAATCGCGGGGGATGAAAATCATCACGAGGTTATAGGCATAATAGGACACTGCGTGGGTGACTGTTATGTTTTTGATTCGGTAGAAAAACTTGAAAACTTGATTGAAAATCACCCCGAACTTAAAGAAAATGCCGTTTCGGTGGTGTCACAGACCACTTTTAATGCAAAAAAGTGGAAAAATGCGCAAATTTTTTTAAAAAAAGTATGTACAAATTCAAAAATATTTGATACAATATGTAGTGCTACGTCAACAAGACAAACCGAGGCGCAGGAGCTGGCAAGTGTCAACGATGTAATGGTTGTAATCGGGGGCAGGCACAGCTCGAACACAGCAAAACTATTCCAAGTGTGCGCATCACTTTGTCAAAACACCCATTTGATAGAAACCGCGGCTGAATTACAAGCGGAGTGGTTTCTTACAGCAAATAATGTTGGCGTTGTCGCGGGTGCATCTACACCTGCGGGTATTATAAAGGAGGTTATTAAAACCATGTCGGAAATTTTACAACCTGTTGATGAACAGATGGAGGTAGAAGAAACTGTTCAAAAAAGCTTCGAGGAAATGACAGATGAGGAAGCATTTGAGGCTTCGCTCAACAGCCTTACAGGCGAGCAGAAGGTGTGCGGTACTGTTGTTGCAGTAAACGCATCTGAAATCACTGTAGATATAGGAAGAGGTGTAACAGGCTATGTTACAGCTGATGAGTACTCATCAGAGCCTGTTGATCTGTTAAGCGAAGTAAAAGTAGATGATAAGCTTAATCTTATCATTATGAAAATCAGCGATCAGGAAGGAACCGCAATGCTTTCAAAGCGTCGTTACGATGCTATTGCAGGTTGGGACAATATAGTTGCTGCTAAAGATTCGGGCGAAGTGCTTCACGGTACAGTTCGCGACGTAATCAAGGGTGGCGTTGTAGTGTACTCAAACAATGTTCGCGTATTTATCCCTGCTTCTCAGGCTACTGCTTCAAGAAATGATTCTCTTGAAGAGCTTAAGGGCCAAGAGGTTGATTTCAGAATTATTGAAATCGGTCGCGGTCGCAGAGCTATCGGCTCTATCCGCAGCGTACTTCGTGAAGCTCGTAAGGAAGCAGAAGAAAAGGTATGGGCATCTATTGCAGTTGGTGACCGTATCACAGGTACTGTTAAGTCACTTACAAGCTATGGCGCGTTTGTTGACATTGGCGGCGTTGACGGAATGGTTCACATTTCTGAACTTTCTTGGAACCGCATCAAAAACCCTGCTGAAGTAGTAGCAGTTGGTGATGAGATTGAGGTTTATGTAAAAGCGCTTGATACCGAAAAGAAAAAGATTTCTTTGGGTTACAAAAAAGCAGAGGACAATCCCTGGACAATTTTCCAGAATAACTACGCTGTTGACGATGTTGTTACGGTGAAGATTGTTAGTATGACTACATACGGTGCATTTGCAAGAATCATCCCAGGTGTTGACGGTCTTATTCACATTTCACAGATTGCTAATAAGCACGTTGCAAAGCCACAGGATGAGCTCACCGTGGGTCAAGAGGTTGAGGCAAAGATTACCGCTATTGACCTTGACAAAAAGCGCGTTAGCCTTTCTATCCGCGTTCTTCTTGAGCCTGAAGTGGTTGAAGAAGTAATAGCAGAGGACGAGGTTGTAGCAACAACAGAAGAGGTTGCCCAAGCACCTGTAGAAGAAGTAGCAGAAGAAGCTGCTGAATAATTTTAAACAAAATTTCACGCCCAAGTTTTCTTGGGCGTGATTTTGCAAATGAGAGGAAAGTAATGCTAAGTTTTGATTTTTACACACCGACAAAAGTATTTTTTGGTAAAGGCAGACAAAATGATATTGGTAAGATAATCAGTGAATACGGCTATAAAAAAATAATGTTGCAGTACGGTAAAGGCAGAATTAAGCAAAACGGTCTTTATAGCGAGATTATAGCGTCACTTTGTGAGCATAACATTGAGGTTGTAGAGATGGGTGGGGTAGAGCCTAACCCTAAAGTAGAATTTATACGCGAAGCCATCAATGTTGCTAAACAAAAAAAGGTAGAGTTAATTCTTGCGGTTGGCGGCGGTAGTGTTATTGATGCGGCAAAATACACAGCATTAGGTGCTGTTACTGACTGCGATATATGGGATTTTGTAACTGGTAAAGAAAAACCGCAATCGGCGTTGCCCGTTGGTTGTGTGCTAACTATTGCCGCGGCGGGCAGTGAAATGAGCTGGTCGGCTGTGGTTACCGATTTATCACTTAATATGAAGCGTGGACTTGCAAGTGATTTAATAAGACCGCTTTTTGCAATATGTAACCCCGAATTGACATATACAGTAAGTCCTTATCAAACTGCTTGCGGTATTACCGATATTATGGCGCATACAATGGAGAGATATTTTACACCGTGTGGGCCAGTTGATATTACAGACCAAATTGCCGAAGGTATATTACGCTCGGTTATAAATGCAGCACATATTGTTATGAAAAATCCGTGTGATTATGAGGCACGCGCTAATATTATGTGGGCGTCAAGCCTTTCGCATAATAACCTTACAGGTTGTGGTAGAATAAACGCTTTGCCTGTTCATCAGCTTGAGCACGCTTTAAGCGGTGAGTATGATAATGTGGCGCATGGCGCAGGGCTTGCGGTGCTGTTTCCCGCATGGGCTAAGTATGTGTATATGCATAATATTTCGCGTTTTGCGCAGTTTGCCCGCAATGTATGGGGTGTAAACGAGTTTGACGATAAAAAGGCCGCGGAGACTGGAATTGAGGCTATGGCGGACTTTTTCAAATCAATCGGCATGCCATCTACACTTAATGAGTTTGGTATAAATGCCGATGCGATTGACCGACTTACAGACCTTTGTACCTTTGGCGGTCAGCGGACAATTAAAAGTGTTATTGAACTTGAAGAAAAAGAAATAAAAGAAATATTTGAAATGTGCAAGTAAGAAAAAAGGCTCGAATTTCGAGCCTTTTAGTTATTTTATAAACCTAAATTCAGCCGATTCGTAGTCGGCGGGGTTATAATTTTCGATATGCTTTATTATTTCTTGCGGACTGTCAGAAATAAAAATTAAATCCATATTGGTGTTTGGCATAAAAGATTTATCTATCGCGTTGTTGAGCATATCTATAAGCGGATTATAATAACCGTTTGTGTTATAGATTGCAATAGGCTTTTGGTGACACCCGAGCTGACGCAGGGTATAGATTTCAAAAAACTCGTCAAATGTGCCAATGCCTCCAGGGGTAATAATAAACGCGTCGGACATTTCCTCAAGCAGTTGCTTTCGCTCGCGCATGGTTTCGGTATAAATCATTTCGGTGCAATCCTCAAACAGTATGCCGTCAACATCAAAAAACGAGGGGGATATACCTATTATTTCACCGTTTTTGGCTTTTGCGCCACGAGCTACCGCACCCATAAGACCTGCAGCTCCGCCGCCAAATACTACCGAGTGGTTATTTTGGGCGATTTCTTTGCCTAAAAGCTCACCTGCATCTAAAAATGACTTATTAATGGCGTTTGATGATGCGCCATATATGCATAATTTCATACAATTACCTCGTCGTTAAGAATAGCGCTTACAAGTGTTTCACCCTTGTATTCAAGTCGCAGTGAAAAGAATGGTGTATCGGGGTTTTCAATAAGCTTTAAAAATATTTTATCGCCCTCCCACAAAGGCAGGTTATAAATATCTTGCTTGTCAACCCATTCGAGCACGCCCTCGTCACATTCCTTTAGCTCGCCGCTAAAATCGGCACAGCAAAAAATGTGCATATATTCGGTTGGCCACTTATCAGAAACAAAGGTAACAATGCCACGGTAATCGCATTTGCCCAAAGTCAGCCCCGTTTCTTCGAATGCTTCGCGGCGGTTACATTGCTCGGGACTTTCTCGCATTTCAAACTTACCGCCGATACCAATCCATTTGTCTTGATTAAGGTCGTTTTGTTTTTTGATACGGTGAAGCATCAAATATTTGCCGTCTTTTTCAATATGACAAAGGGTGGTGTTTATCATTGTGTTATTTCCTTTGTATCTTGTTCTAAGGTTTCAGGCATTGTATATCCTTCAAGGAAGAATATGTCATTGTCTTTATGCTTTGAATCAAAGATATTGTTATATTGAATTCTTTCGTATTCGCTGAGCATTTGCTTGTGTTCGCTGTTGTCACTCCACTTGTAATAATTGTTGTTGGCATCGATGTAGCCGACAGTATCAATTACGGGAAGTGTTTCAGAAAGCTTGAGCAGATATTTGTTGTATTCGGTAAGCTTTACATCGGCAATATCAAGCACATATGAAGAAAGGTAGTTTGAACTTAATTTGTCAATATATTTTTCTTCGATATCATAGTTTGCCCATATATAAAACGGGGTAATATGACGCGCTTGCTCTTGCTCAATGGTGAGGTTGTTTATGTTACTAACGCCTAAAAGCGATGCGATAAATTCGGTTTCTATGTTTGGTTGATGGTCACCGAACATACAAATAACGGTGGGCTCGTCTACCGCTTCAAAATACTCAATAAGGTCTTTGAAGGCGTCGTCACTTGCCTTTACAAGCGATAGATATTTGCTTGCTTTATTATAGTACTTAGGAGTAGAGGTTATTTGTATGCATTCGTCAAAGTTAGAAGCGCCCTTTGAATAACCGCCGTGATTTTGCATAGTTACATTAAACGCAAAGTAGGGTTGCGATTTATCACGGTTTTCATAGTTTTCAATGATAACATCATAGTTATATCTATCGCTTACGTATTGACGGGTAAGCATATTCTTGCGGTCGGGATAATAGGTATCAACAAGGGATTGCAAATATTCGGCATCGCCGCCGTTTTTGGTGTAATCGTTAAGAATTGATACATCTATAAGGTTTTCAAGAAAGGCCGAAGAATTAAAGCCTAAATTTTTGTAAACGGGGACCCTGTCCCAACCCGTTGAATAATATGGGTGGAATGCCCAAGAGGAATAGCCCTGTCCCTCAAGTGTTGATACAAGCGAAGCAAGGGGATTTTTAACATAAAGCATATACGCATTACTGCCAGACGGCAAAAACGCGGTTGTGTGGCCTGTTAAAAATTCAAATTCAGTATTAGAGGTACCCGCTCCTATAACAGGCACATAAAGGTTGCCTTTAACGGTGTTTTCACTTAGGCTGTGCATAAAGGGCATATAGTCTTGATTGGTGGTAAATTCGCCTAAAACGCTTAAATCAGATAACGACTCGTTCATTATGCAAATAATGTTTGGTTCGTTACCGGTTGGTTTTATAATATTTGTTTCATCCTTGTCTACCGTGCTTGAAACATAGTCGCCAACAGACTCGGCATCATAGCCGTTAGGCTCGGTCATATAAAGGTATTTTGTGTTGCAGAAAAAGCTGAAAACAAAGCCATAGTTGCGGTAGCCGCGCGCCTGATTCCAAAAGTCAGGTTTAACACCTGCGTTAGCAAATATTGATGTAAAATAGAACATAGACATAAGGCAAGCAAAAAATGTGCCCATAAAAGTGCGAGATACTATTTTGGCTATAAGATTATATTTAGGTGTCTTAAACTTGAGACATATAACAACCAAGAAAATGAAAATAAGCGTACCGATTATTATTGTGTGTGTGGGTGTATAATTATAGGTGTTTGCAACATTTGCAGCGGTTGTAATCGCAAAAAAGTCCATGGGGATGAAAGGGGTTCCGCGGAACATCATAACATAGCAGTTTGCAAGGGCAAAGCCGTAACAAATTGCATTGGTTAGCAGCAGCGAAAATCTAAAGCTGCCGCTAAATGTGAAAAATAAGAACTGGAACAGTAATATAACCAGATAGTTTGCAAAGAAACCCAAATAGGTCATATCATAAATAAATATATTGTTAAGGCATTCGGTCATAGTCATGGTGATAATTGGGGATAGCGCAAAGAAAACAAAATGCCATATTTTGTTTAATAAATCGTGTTTGATTTTTATGCTTGTAGCTATGGAAAATCCAATTATAAACGGCGCTAAAAGCGCAAAAGCAAGCAGCCACCATTTGTATTCGGTTGCAAGCTTGGTGAATTGTCCGTTAAAAAATGCAACCACCAACAAAAGTACGGCAGTAACGGCGGTGCCTGCTATTTCTGATTTTTTGGTGCTTGTAATTTCAAATGTGTTTACAAAAAAGTTTTTTAATATATTTAAAATTTTAGGAACTGCGGTAGCAAAAAAATCTGATACAGTTTTATATAATTTTGCAGTATTCATTTTAAATGCTGTCCTTTCAAGTAGTAAAATATATTTAAAGGCATAATTACCAATATAACATTGTCTTGTATTATATCACTTTTTTGTTCAAAAAACAAGGTTTAATATATTAAGAAATCTTTAATATAAAATTCAGTATTTTATGCATTTTGCAAAAAACACGGCTCTGTGAAAACAGAGCCGTTTGCTGTTAAAATTATTTGTTTAACATTTTTAAAATTTCATTATTTTGACAAAGGATGTGTCCAAGACCAAAGAGCGGAAAGAAAACACATGCTGCTATAACAGTGAAAATGATTATAGCGGCAAGGCTGAGCGCGATGGAAAATGAGGTTTTAGAGAACAAAAAGAACGCTATAACAAAACCTACAATAATTACCGCAAATGCTATAATAAATGCAATTGCCTTTATTACATTGCCAAGATTTTTATAAAGACCGCTTGTATATGCCAAAACGGGATTCTTTTTTGCTCTATATTCTACCGAAGTGGAGCTTATATCCTCCATTTCGACAACCTGCTTTTTATTGTTTTCGGACATAATATATCCTCCTTTGTTTAGATTATATGCAAGTTATATGCATTTAACACCGATTGTAAGCTTTTCACCGTTGATGTCCCAGTCTTTGACATAACCGTCTGCGTCGCCAATAACTATTGAATCGGCAAGGGTGTCGCCAGAGATATCATTTAAAAGCTTGTTTACAATAGCGATAACCTTTTCGCTACCGTTCATAGTAACAGTGATATGGTCGGTAACGTTAAAGTTTGCTTCTTTACGCATTGTTTGAATTTTGCTTACAATCTCGCGTACAAAGCCTTCTTCAATAAGCTCATCAGTGAGTGTTGTGTCAAGGGCAACGGTAACACCGTGGTCGCTTACAGTATAGAAACCTTCTTTTTGTTTAGCTTCGATAAGTAGGTCATCAACACCCAAACGAACCTCGCCCGAAGCAAAGCTAAATACCAATTCGCCATTTTGGTCAAGCTCTGCTTTAGCGGCATTGCCGTCGAGTTCTGAAAGTGCGGTACGAATTTCACCGAGTTGTTTACCATACTTTGGACCAACTGTCTTAAGCTGTGGTTTAAAGCTATATGAAACAAGGTTGTCAACTTCGTTTGTAAAATCAACCGACTTGATGTTAAGCTCATCTTTAATAATATCGGCATAGAAGCTGTCAAGTGGTGTATCGCACTTAACGTACATAGTGCTAAGTGGTTGACGGTTCTTTATTGCAGAGCCGTTACGAGCGCTACGGCCAAGAACTACTATATCGAGTACGCTTTCCATATTTGCTTCAAGCTTTTCATCAATAGCCGCTTCGTCGACAACGGGGAAGTCACAAAGGTGAATACTCTCGGGAGCGGTTTTATCAACGTTACGAACAAGGTTTTGATAAATGCTTTCAGACATAAACGGAATCATAGGTGCGGCAGCCTTTGCGGTGGTAACAAGCGCGTTGTAGAGTACGAGATATGCAGTTTCTTTGTCGGCTGTCATACCCTGTACCCAATAACGCTCACGACCACGACGAACGTACCAGTTACTCATTTCGTCAACAAATTCCTGCAATGCGCGTGCAGCCTCAGGAATACGATAATTAGCGAGGTTGTCATCCACTGCTTTTACCATAGAATTTAGCTTCGAAATAAGCCATTTGTCCATAACGGTAAGGTTATCAGGGTTAAGGGTGTGTGCGGTTGGGTCGAATTTATCAATGTTTGCATAAAGCACATAGAAAGCGTATGTGTTCCAAAGTGTGCCCATAAACTTACGCTGACCCTCAACTACGGCTTTACCGTGGAATCGGTTAGGAAGCCAAGGAGCAGAGTTGGTGTAGAAATACCAACGAATAGCGTCGGCGCCGTAGCTTTCGAGTGCGTCAAATGGGTCAACTGCGTTGCCTTTTGATTTAGACATCTTTTGACCGTTTTCGTCCTGAACGTGACCGAGAACGATTACGTTTTTATAAGGAGCTTTATTGAAAATAAGGGTTGAAATTGCCATAAGAGAATAGAACCAACCGCGAGTCTGGTCAACAGCCTCTGAAATAAAGTCGGCAGGGAACTGTGACTCAAACAAATCCTTATTTTCAAAAGGATAGTGATGCTGTGCAAATGGCATTGCGCCCGAGTCAAACCAACAGTCGATAACCTCGGGTACGCGGTGCATAGCCTTGCCGCAGTGAGGACACTTAATAGTAACTTCGTCAATGTAAGGTCTATGAAGCTCAATATTATCGGGGCAGTTGTCTGACATAGATTTAAGCTCTTCTATGCTGCCTACCGAGTGCATATGACCGCATTCGCAGGTCCAAATATTAAGCGGTGTGCCCCAATATCTGTTACGAGAAATACCCCAGTCCTGAACATTCTTTAGCCAGTCACCAAAACGACCTTTACCAATGCTTTCGGGAATCCAATTAACGGTATCGTTATTACGGATAAGGTCATCCTTAACGTCGGTCATCTTGATAAACCAAGACTCACGTGCATAGTAGATAAGTGGAGTATCACAACGCCAGCAATGAGGATAGTCGTGCTCAAACTTGGGAGCGTCAAAGAGAAGTCCATCTTTTTCGAGGTCAACAAGTACTAGTGGATCAGCTTTTTTAACAAAGGTGCCGGCGTATGGTGTCTCGGCAGTGAGGTTACCCTGACCGTCTACAAACTGAACGAAAGGAAGATCATATTTTCTGCCAACCTTGGCGTCGTCTTCACCAAATGCGGGGGCAATATGAACTATACCTGTACCGTCGGTCATAGTAACGTAACTGTCACAGGTGATAAAGTGACCTTTTTTATTTTGCTTTTCGCAAACTGGTTTTACGTAGTCAAAGAGTGGCTCATATTCTTTATACTCAAGCTCGGAGCCCTTATAACTTTCGAGAATTTCGTAAGCTGGGGTTTCTTCGGTTGCAAGTTTGCCGAGAACCTTATCAAGCAAAGCCTCTGCCATATAATAGGTATAACCGTCAGCGGCTTTTACGCGACAGTATGTTTCGTCGGGATTTACGCAAAGTGCCACGTTAGATGGAAGAGTCCAAGGGGTAGTTGTCCAAGCGAGGAAGTAAGCATCTTCGTTTACTACCTTAAAGCGAACGACAGCACTGCGTTCTTTTACATTTTTGTAGCCTTGTGCCACTTCGTGTGAAGAAAGCGGTGTGCCACAGCGTGGGCAATAGGGAACAATTTTGAAGCCTTTATATAAAAGACCTTTGTCAAAAATTTGTTTGAGCGCCCACCATTCTGACTCGATAAAGTTGTTATCATAGGTAACGTATGGGTTATCCATATCAGCCCAGAAACCAACGGTTTTTGAGAAATCCTCCCACATACCCTTGTATTTCCAAACACTTTCTTTACAGTGACCGATAAATGGGTCAAGACCGTATTCTTCGATTTGCTCTTTGCCGTCAAGACCCAAAAGCTTTTCAACCTCAAGCTCAACAGGAAGACCGTGGGTGTCCCAACCTGCCTTTCTGGGTACCATACAGCCTTTCATTGTGCGGTAACGAGGAATCATATCTTTGATAACACGAGTAAGCACGTGACCTATATGTGGCTTACCGTTAGCGGTAGGAGGACCGTCGTAGAACACGTAAGGTGTGCCCTTAGCCTTAGTTTCGATACTCTTTTCAAAGATTTTGTTGTCGTCCCAAAACTGTTTGATTTTCTTTTCTTGCTCTACAAAATTAAGATTTGGAGAGATGTTGTCGTACATAGTAATAATCCTTTCAAAAATAAAATCCCCGTCCATAATAGGACGAGGATGAAAAAACACATCACAAGCTTAAACCACCTATTAGAACGGACCAATATCCGCACTCCTTTTAACGAGGGAGTCAACCGTCTAACGCTAATGATAGGTGATAATCCTACTTTCACGCAGAAGCTCGGAAGTGATATTCACGTGTTTTCATACCGCTGACCTTGCACCGCCGTCAACTCGCTAAGGGTAATTATAAAGCACGTTACTGTCTTCGTCACAGCCTTTACCGAGCATAATATTAACACAAAGTTTTTAAAAAATCAATAGTAAACTGTTTATTTTAATATTAAAAGATAAAAATAAATGGTAAGGAAGTGATATTGTGGTAAAAAAACAAACAGTAGTGAAAATCATTTCGTTTTTGTCGGCGGCGATTTTAGTGGTTGGCGGCTTTGCTATAACCGAGCGAAACAAGTCGCAAAAATATTTGCTGATGATTGAAAATCAGTATTCGCGGGCTTTTGAGCAGCTAAATAGCAGTCTTAACAGCATACAAATGGCGGTCGAAAAAACCGTTTATGTATCGTCGGCCAAAAAGATGGGCTCGCTGTCTGCCGAGATATTTAGCGAAGCCGAGCTTGCAAAGTCGGCACTTTCAGAATTGCCGACGGGGGAAAACGATTTGTCTACCATATACCGATTCTTGTCGCAGGTGGGCAACTATGCGTTAAGTGTAGCAAAAAATATAACAAGTGAAAATACAGTAAGTGATAGGCAGCGCAAAGAACTAAAGCTGCTTAGTGATACGGCGAAGACCGTAACGCAGGTCATAAATGATTCAGGTATTGAGTATAACAGCCCTGAGCATTGGGCGCATACGGTTGAAAATAAATTAAGTGATGCTGTAAACAAGCAGGGGCTTGCCGCGTCACTTACGCAGCTTGAAGAGGATTTGTCGGACTATCCAACCCTTATTTATGACGGGCCTTATTCGGACCATATTTTAGAAAAGCAACCGCTTATGACAACGGGGACGAGAGAATTTTCGGTTGATGAGGCGTTGGCGGTGGCAAATTCGGTTGTAGGGGATAATAGCAACTTAAAATTTGAGGATATGCAAAAAGGCAAAATTGAATGCTACCGTTTTGCCGATGACAGTGTAAATATATCGGTAAGCAGGGCGGGCGGATATGTGGTTTATATGCGAAAAAACCGCGCTGTAGGGCAAAGTTTACTGTCATACGAACAAGCGCTTTCAAAGGCTGAAAAGTTTTTAGAGAATATGAAAATCACAAATCTTGTTGACACATATTTTTATACTGATAACGGCGTTTGTGTTATAAATTTTGCATACCTTGACGGACAAACAATTTGTTATACCGACCTTATAAAAGTGGGTGTTGCTATAGATACTGGTGAGATAATGCTATTGGAAACAGCGGGCTACCTTACCAACCATACCAATAGGGCATTTGCCTTGCCAAGCCATACATCTGATGAGGCTATGGCAAAGATAAGCAGTGACCTTGAGGTTAAAGCGGTGGCCATGACACTCATCCCCACCGATGCAGGCGGTGAGGTGCGTTGTTATGAGTTTTTGTGTGCTGGGGAAGAGAGCCAAGAGATTTTGGTGTATATTAATGTTCAGACTTTGGAAGAAGAGCAAATTTATATTTTGCTGAAAACTGACGGCGGAACTTTGGTAAAATAACGGTAGGTCAACGACCTACCGTTGTTTTACCAGTTATATTCGCCTGACGGCTAGTTATAAGTTGTGAACGGCTTGCGCCGCGTTATGATGCGTGGCAAGCGCGCAGTTTGAAATGCGAATATATCATAACAAAAGCCGTAGGCTTTTTCATAACTGATAACTCAAAACTAAAACGGCGCGGATTAATCCGCGCCTGTGCTTTTTAGATTTACATATTACTCAAACTATGATATAATGATAGAAATTATAAATTGGTTGAGGTTGTTATGTCATTAGTCGAAAGTGTAAAGCATATTTATGAACCGAATCCGTTAGCGTGCGGGCAGGCGGTGCTCTCGATGCTATCGGGAATTGATGTTAAAGAGATATTTAAACTTGTTAATACCGAAAAAGAGACTACACTCAAGGATATGAAGATGGCTTTAAATACATTGGGGATTTCGTTTAAAGAAAATAGAGTAGAGGTAAAAGAAAAGAATGATTTACCTCGTGTAGCAATGCTTAGTCTTGAAACGCCAAAGTGTTGGCATTGGTCGCTTTTCTTTGAAGGCAAGTTTTATGACCCCGAATACGGTGTGCTTGATGATTTTCCGCCAAGTAATCGCCGCTATTTTTGGGAAATAATATGTTGACAAGATTATATAAAAATATTAGAATAACAGTAGCAATTTAAGGACTTTTGGTGATAATATGGTAAAGGTTTCTCCGTCGGTGTTGACTGCCGACTTTCTAACGCTTGGCGACAGTATAAAAAAATTGGAAGATGCAGGGGTTGATATGCTGCATCTTGATGTTATGGACGGTATTTTTGTGCCAAATATTTCGTTTGGCAACCCCGTTATAAAATCAATAAAGGCGCACACAAATTTGCCGCTTGACGTGCACCTTATGATAGATAGGCCTCACAGATATATTGAGGAATTTGCAAAATATGCCGACCTTTTAGGCTTTCATTTTGAGGCAGGCTCAGACAACGCCGAAACGCTTAAAAAGATACGCGAACTTGGCTGCAAGAGCTGCATTACAATTAAGCCTGCAACTGCGGCAGAAGAGATTTTCCCGCTTTTACCGCTTTGCGATATGGTGCTTGTAATGTCGGTAGAGCCGGGTTTTGGCGGTCAAAAGTTTATGCCCGCAGCACTTGATAAAATTAAGGCTATTAAGGCTGAATGTGAGCGTCAAGGACTAAACATTGACATTGAGGTTGATGGCGGCATAAATGCTGAAACGGCGCCTCAGGCAGTTGAGGCCGGTGCCAATGTGTTGGTAGCAGGTAATTTTTTGTTTTCAGCCGATGATATGGGCGTTAAGGTGCGTGAAATTAAGAGCCTTTAAATGCCTTTTGCATTTTTTGCACTGCGTTGTCTTTACATATAAGATGGCTTTTGAGCTTGATTTCGTCAATGTGAAATTTATCTTTAAAAATAATTTTTTTACAATTATTTTGATTATTATTAGCGCAAATTATAAGCTGATAACAATTGTCGCTTATATAAAGGCTGCTTTTTATAATATTTGCGGTTTTGATGCTGCAAATATATTCAATAAGGCTGTTGCTATCGTGAAACAGTATTGCGTATTCTCGGACATTGGTTTTTCGGTATCGTTTGATTTTTCTATGGCGTTTAAATCTCATAGCGGGTACCTTTGATAGAATAAATTATTTTGTGCTGTTAATACTTTTTATGAGGTGTTAATACAGTGGAAAATCAAAGTAAAAGTGAATTTTGGAGTTTGTTTATAAAATCAGCAGTTATTACTATTTCGGCAGTAGCGCTGATTTTGATTGGTTATTTTACGGCAGGTTTTTTGTCGGGAGGGTTATAATGGATTATATGTATTTAAAAAGCGGTACCGATGTTCGCGGTATTGCGTCGGATTTGGGCAGTAAAGCAGTAGAGCTTACCGACACTGCGGTTTATGATATCGCGGCGGCTTTTGCCGTTTGGTGTGTCAATAAGTTTAGCAAGGGCGCAAACGAGCTGCGCATTGCACTCGGTCACGATTCTCGAATTACAGCCGACAAAATAAGCGAACTGGTAAAATTAGCTCTTACTAATGCAGGTGTTACCGTACTTGATTGCGGTTTGGCTTCAACCCCCGCAATGTTTATGACCACTGTTGATTTACATACCGATGCCGCTATACAAATTACGGCAAGTCACCATCCTTTTGATAGAAACGGTCTAAAGTTTTTTATAGCTTCAGGCGGACTTGAGGGCAGTGATATTTCAGAGATTTTAACCCTTGCGTCACAAGCGCAGGAGTGTATCAGCGAAACAAAAGGTAATATAGAAAAATGCGACTATATGAAAGATTATGCGGCGCGGCTTCGCGATATGATTATCCGCGAGGTTGGCAAGGGTGAAAAGCCACTTCAAAACTATCATATAGTTGTAGATGCAGGTAACGGTGTTGGCGGCTTTTATGCGAACGAGGTTTTAGCGCCTTTGGGTGCTGATATTTCGGGCAGTCAGTTTTTGGAGCCTGACGGTATGTTCCCGAATCACATACCCAACCCCGAAAACAAGCAGGCTATTGAGAGTATTTGTGATGCTGTTAAAAAGAGTAATGCCGACTTTGGTGTTATATTTGATACCGATGTTGACCGCGCGGGCTGCGTTGACGGCGACGGCAACGAGATAAATCGCAACCGACTTATAGCTATTGCGGCATATATCGCTTTAGGCGGTAAAAAAGGTGGTACAATAGTTACCGACTCGGTTACATCTGACGGACTTAAAAAGTATATTAACGAGGACTTGGGCGGCGTTCATTATCGCTATCGACGCGGATATAAAAATGTTATAAACAAGGCGATTGAACTATGCGACCGGGGTATAGATTGTCCGTTGGCGATTGAAACTTCAGGTCACGCGGCACTGCGTGAAAACTACTTTTTAGATGACGGCGCATATCTTGCAACTAAGATTATAATTGAGCTTGCAAAGGGTACCGACATTAAGACGCTGCTCTCTACAATGGAAATGCCTGCCGAGGAAGAAGAGTATCGCTTTAATATAAAGACAAAAGATTTTCGTGCTTATGGTGAAAAGGTAATTGAAAATTTAGAGGAATTTGCAAAACAACAAAACGGATACGTTATCGCTGATGACAATCGCGAAGGAATAAGGGTATCAACACAAAATGGTTGGTTTTTGCTTCGCCTTAGTGTGCACGATCCCGTTATGCCTATGAATTTTGAGAGTAATGAGGCATGCGGTATAAAAATTATGAAGCAAGAGCTTAAAGCGTTTTTTGAAAGCTTTTCTGAGCTTGAGATGCCAAAAGAATTTTAATGGAGAGTTTATATGAAAAAATTACTGTCAATTGCATTAGCTGTTATCCTTATTATAGGTATTGTTCCTATTGGTATTGCATCAAGCGCTGCCACAAGCGGAAATTATACCTATGAGGTAAAGTCGGGCAAAGCCACAATTACCGATGTTAATGCAAATATTAGCGGTGATATTGCAATACCTGCTACATTAGGCGGATATAACGTTACAAGCATTGGTGACTACGCTTTTTACGAATGCAATAGGTTGACCGGTGTTACCGTGCCTAAAGGTGTGGTAGAGATTGGTGAGGCCGCCTTTGGATTTTGTCAAAATCTCACAAGCGTTAGCTTGCCGAGCACCGTTAAAACCATAGCAAACGGCGCGTTTTCTGACTGTGTAAAGCTTGATAGCATAACGATACCCGACGGTGTTATAAGTATTGGTGATTTGGCATTTTCAAACTGCGACAATATTAATGAGGTTGTAATACCCAACAGCGTTACAAGTCTTGGCGGATGTGTTTTTGGATTGTGTAACCGATTAAATAAAGTAACGGTTGGCAACGGTGTTACGGCAATAAGCGAGGGCACTTTTCTTGATTGTCAAAGTCTTGAAAACGTAAGACTTGGAGATAATGTTACAAGCATTGGCGATTTGGCGTTTTACAATACAAAAATCGGCAATATTACTATACCAAATGGAGTTACACATATCGGCAACAGCGCTTTTGAAAATTGCTATAAGCTTGAACAAATTATATTACCCAAAACTATTGAAAATATAGGCAATAACGCATTTGACAAGTGCGCCATGCTTTCTGTTGTATGGTATTGGGGCGATGAAAACAACGTGATAAATATAGGCCATTATAACGAATGTTTAACTAATGCCACTTGGAATTACGGTTTGTGTGAGGATGGCAAGCACACTTATTCGGGTAGCTGCTTGAGTGGTTGCACAGCTTGTGGATGGACACCCGAAACCCACAGCTATACAAATGCTTGTGATAAAAAATGTAACGAGTGTGATACTGCAAGAAATATTAAAAGCCATACTCACGCACAGTGTTTTGACGGCTATAATGAAGAATTATATGGCGGTTGGAATACGGGTGCCACAAAAACGGGTGTTTATATCTTAAAGCCCAGTTCAAAATATACAGGCGAATATAATGTTCATAATATAGCCGTGTTTGACAAACAAGGCAACCAAGTATTGTATTATGAAAAGTTAGGCGGTTTTCCGCTGGTAGCGGGCCAAAATTATACCGTAAAATTTCGATATGATTGCAGTGATGAAATAAGCGGTACGCTCGCTTGGACTAAAACAAGACTTACCGACACCATTTTCCCCGATACAAGCGCAAGCGGATGGTATAACGATGCTGTGGTATATTCGGTAGGACGCGGAATAATCGGCGGCTACGGTAACGGTAAATTTGGTACAGCCGACAGCATACAGCGTCAAGACTT
>JAZUOS010000010.1:0-6543 GCA_045604765.1 Acutalibacteraceae bacterium
TGGTCAGTATGTTCTTAACCATTCACTAGAGGTTTGTTATCTTTCAGGACTTATTGCCGCAGAGCTTGGTGTTGATGTAACGCTTGCTAAACGTGCAGGTCTTTTACACGATATTGGTAAGGCAATTGACCACGAGCAAGAGGGTTCACATATTCAGCTTGGTGTAGAAGCCGCTAAAAAGTATCGCGAAACTGAAACTGTTGTTCATGCTATTCACGCTCACCACGGTGATGTTGAGGCAAAAACCGTTATCGCTTGCATAGTTCAGGCGGCAGACACAATTAGTGCCGCTCGTCCTGGTGCTAGACGTGAAAACATTGAAAGTTATATTAAGCGTCTTGAAAAGTTGGAGGAAATCGCCAAATCCTTTAACGGTGTTGAAGATTCTTATGCTATACAGGCAGGTCGCGAAATACGTATACTTGTTAAACCTGAGGCTGTTAATGACGACCAAATGGTTATTATGGCTCACGATATCGCTCAAAAGATTGAAAATGAGCTTGAGTATCCGGGTCAGGTTAAGGTTAACATTATCCGCGAAAGCAGAGCTACCGATTACGCTAAATAATATGCAACACAAAATTAAACCCGATGTCGTTTGACATCGGGTTTTTACTTTAGCCAATTATGCCTTCCATAAGGTCGGTTTCACAAAGATTGTTACCGTCATATCTGATGGTTTTAATTTCATACATACCAAACTGGAGTGATATTTCTGCATCATAGAAAGATAACTTACAGCTTTGGTTGTTATTGGTAGGATTGAATAGTCTTATAATATAACCATCAGACTTTTCTGCCTTTTTAAGCGTGTTAATTGTTATAACGTCGGTATCAGTAAGACTTACTGGTGAATTTGGAATTTCACCTATACCCGTTGGATAGAAGGAGAGTGCCATAGGCTTCATATTAAAGTGCCCGGCAATCCTTGCGGCGTGAGGTCTTATGTCGCTTGCTTTGCCCACACAGAATTTGAAGCTAAAGTCGCGTTCACCCTGCTCAATATATGGCATATATCGGTCTTGCGGCATAACCTTAAGCTCGCCAACGGGATGTGCACAATATGAAGCAGAACGTAGTAACGTATACTTAAGCGCGCCCGCCTTTTCATCAAAGCAAGAGCTATAAATGCCGTTGTTTACTGCAAGCAGGCAGTCGCTGTTGTCGGTTACGGCAATATATCTTTGCGATACGTTTTCTTCCATATTGTCAAACAGCTTTTCTTCACCATAGGGTTGTTCTCCTATGCAAACGCTGTCTTTAAGCGTGGTTGGAACGTTAATGCGTAGCATTCTTTGTTTTTCGCTCCAGTTAACGCGAACGTCTACTCTAAGGTCACCGTCATCACCTAAAATGTATTTAACAATTGCGTGCGAGCCTTTGTATCCAAAAACGGCTTCGATTGTTGTTTCAACGTCGCCATCTTCAATCATATGTACCGAAGGGATTTCATTATCAAGATATAAAAATTCTTTTGCTTCGGCAGGGGTTAAAAGCTTGAATTCGCCAACCTTTTCTTTAAACGCGGTTACCATCATACCCCATGGGTCAAAGTCATCGTTATAAACCTCTAAACCAAATGCCGAGTTGGCAACATAGTTTTTGCCACCCTTAATGTAAGCATCAACAAGACCGGTTTTGGTATTTATTTTAATTTCGGAGTCGCCACGGTTAAGAATAATGTAATCGTCTTTATACACAGCTTCACTGGCAGGTTTTTCGTCCATTGTTTCAAAACCGCAGTCAAAGCGGTTAAGTGTCATAGGAGCAAGTGTTGCTCTAAACACTACACGTTTTCTCCAGTTAATAGGAATAGTGCTGTATTCTTTTTCGCACTGCGAAGGAATGATTTTGCCGTTTTTATCATAAACGATAGGCTTCATAAAATATGGATTGCGATCTTGATCCCAAAGGTTGAATTCACAAATGATATTTTCGGTAATTTCATAAGGATACGGATTATAAACGCAAAGAGGTATCTTGTCGGGGTCAGCCTTCTTTTGACCGCTTGCAAGTGCAAAGAATGCCTTTGCTTTAAGACGGGTAAGTATCTCTATAGCGTGGTCCAACATACGAATACCCATCTCTTCGGCAGGCTGAATGGAAGAGCCGGGCAAAACGTCGTGAAATTCTACCGTCATAATATCATACATAGCGTCGGCGAGTTCTTTGAAAGGATATTCCATAAGACCCTCAGCCCACGCATGTGAACACATAATTTCGGTAAGATAATAGATGTTTTCAGCTGCCCTATGCTTTTGCTTTACACGAATTTGCGAACTATAGCAGCCTACTGCCCAACACCAAAGACTGTGGTGCACTTCGGGTAAATCGTGACGTTTAATGGTTGCGGCAAGATAATCCTCTGGTGTGGAGTGAATAAGCTCAACACCTTTTTCTGCCAACTCTTTTTTTAGAACAACAAGGTCGTCAAGGTCTTTTTTTGACGGTCCACCGCCGTGGTTACCAATACCCCAAAGACGCATATTGATATCATCGTCAGGGCACATATTAACCGTTGCGTTTATATATTCAGCGGCGTGTCCCTTTGGTGTGCTGTACCAGCCGTGTGGACGCATACCAACGATTTTTGAGCCGTCGTAACCTACCCATGTATAATCATTTGCAGGCATTTCTAAATGCTGTGGCTGTGGGCGCATATGTACATAGCCCTTATAACCGCTTTTTGCCATAATTTGTACAAGACCGCGGCTGTGACCAAATGAGTCGAAATTAATAGCAACGTGCGGTACCTTGCCAAATTTTTCTAAGAAATATTGTCTTCCCTTAAGCGCTTGGCGAACAAAGCTTTCGCCCGAGGGCATATTACAGTCGGGTTGCACGTGCCAGCCGCCCATAATATGCCATTTTCCGCGCGCTACAAGGTCTTGTATGCGGGCAAATAACGGTGGGTCAAATTGCTCGATCCAATCGTAAAGCAGCACCTCGTTGTGACAGAAAATATAGTCTTCATACTGCTCGCAAAAATCTGCAGCTATACGGAAGGTCGACAGCGCTTCTGCGGCGCCTTCTTCCCATTCCCATTGCCAGATTGGGTCAAGGTGAGCGTTGCAAATAATGTAGGTTTTTTTAGACATATAATAGCCTCCTTATTCGAGTGTATATTCGAATGTTAATTTTTCTATATTGGTTATTCCTTTTATCATAAGAGGATAGTCGCAAGTTGGTTTATCGCAAAGGGTGGAAAGTCTTTTAAAATCGTCACTTAGCTCTATTTTAGCACTGCATATTTCGCGTGTGCCAACAATTTGCTTAAAGCCTGCTTGACGGTAAAACGCAATTACACCTTCACTTGACGGCTTTAAAAAATAAAGGGCATCAGGCTTGGTTTGCGTTTTTTCAAACAGATTGCTCATAAGACCTTGGTGACGGTAGTCTTTGTGGGTGGTTACAGCATAAATGTAATACGCCGATTTTTTAACGCCGTTTATATTAACCGCGCAGGGTATTTTAAAATACATAGCGACTACCGTATCGCCATTTTGCAAGGTTTCTATATTGTCAAAAAACAGGTCAAACAGCATTGTATCAAACTCGCCGCTGTCACCAAAAGCGTCTTTATAAAGTCTTTCACATTGTTGCCTTTTTGTCATATGCTTTCCTTTTTGGTACAAATGTATTTTGGTAAAATTATTTCGGGTTTATATGAAAGCTTCGATTTGCGAAGCCCCTCGATTCCTAAATCATCTTCGCGGTTGATATACTTGTAATTTTCGAGATTTCGCGCCGCAAACTCGCGGTTTATAACGGTGTATGCCGCTTCGTATCCTGCGATTGCCTTTTCAATATGAATATTATAAACAGTATCGTTTATGGGCGAGCCTAATGTAAAGGCAACTACCTTGCCGTCAATTACAATTGCGCCGCCTTTAATATCAAGCGTTTGCATATTGTCAAGCATAAGGTCAACACCCCGCATCTCATTTTTAAGCTCGTCATCCATACGCTCGCTGCTTTGACCGTACCAAATTTCAGCGCAATTTTTGACACGGTCGATATTATCGGCTGTTATATCTTCATAATGCCAATCAAATCGCTTTGAAAATGACGATATATGATTACGTTTCGAGTGGTACTTTTTACCTGAAAGATTTATAAGGTCAAAAGAATTATAGATATAGTCAAACTCATTGCGGCTTTCATAAATATCGTAATACTCGCCGTATAATTTTTTGAATTGTTGAAAACGCGGTCCTTCTTGCGCCCATATATCAGGGTAGGGATTATTGGTGTGCTTAACAATTTTCTCAAAACCCGTTTTCATATCGCCAAATGGTAGGCTATAGGTTACAATGCTGTCATCGTAAGATTTAAGATATAATATGCCGTCTTCTATACAGTAGCAGTTATTATATAGCGGTTGCCACAGTAAAAGATTTACAAAACTCAATTCGCAGGTAAGCTCATCGGTTGCCGTTAAAAAAGGTTTTAACAGTTTTATGTCACTTAACTCTATTTTTGTGAAATTCATATATTTCAAGACCTTATATATTTTTTAAAATAATACCACACTTTTGCTTTAATATTCAACTAAAAAATAACATATTTTAGTATTAAAGAGCCTTGTTTGAAACAAAAATATGCAAAATTATGTGAATAATGCATAAATTAAATTTTTAAAAACGCAATTTATTTAAAATGTTTGTGCAATATATATAAAAAACTATACAAATATTGTTTTTAGTACCACTTGAAAAAACGCTGAGAATATTGTATTATAATAAAGCAAATAATAAAAGTGAAATTTTATATCTTTTTATGGAGATGAAGTTAATGACAAAATATACTATTACAGCGCTTAAAGAAATGTTAGAAAAAAAGCTTTCTCACAACTTTGGTGTTACACCCGAGCAAGCATCTGACGACATTTTTTATAAGGCTACGGTTCTTGTTTTGCTTGACATTATGAGTGAACGCAAGGCGCAGTTTAAAAAAGCTGTTGATGAGCAAGAGAGCAAGACCATCTACTACTTGAGTATGGAATTTTTGATGGGTCGTTCTCTCAAGAACAACCTTTATAATCTTGACCTTACCGAAACTATGCGCAAAGCGCTCAAAAGTTATAAAGTAAATCTCGATAATTTGTTTGAGCTTGAGCCCGATGCAGGTCTTGGTAACGGTGGTCTTGGCAGACTTGCTGCCTGTTTCCTTGACGGACTTTCAAGCAGCAGTTATTCGGCTATGGGCTATTGCATTAAATATGAGCTCGGTATCTTCCGTCAAAAGCTTGTTGATGGATGGCAGACCGAAATGCCTGATTTTTGGCTCCCCGGTGGTGAGGTATGGCTCGAACCACGCCCATCATCCGCAGTAGATGTTCACTTTGACGGCTATATTGACGACTGGTGGGACAATAATTACCACCATGTTGAACATAAAGATTATCTTAATGTTCGCGCAATGCCCTATGACCTTAAATGCGCGGGTAAAGACGGTAAAACTGTAAATGTGCTTCGCCTTTGGAGCGCCGAGTGTCAGGACTTTGATATGTCGGCATTTAGTCAGGGTGACTATGTGCGAGCTATAGAGCAGCGCGCTTCGGCAGAGGCTATTTCAAAAATACTTTACCCTGAGGATAAACATCCCGAGGGTAAGTCACTTCGCCTTCGTCAGCAGTATTTCTTAGTGTCGGCATCGGTTCAGGATATTCTTAACCGTCATATGCGCAAGTACAACACACTTGAAAATTTGCCTGATAAGGTAGCAATTCACATTAACGATACACACCCAACACTTGCAATACCCGAGCTTATGCGTTTGCTGCTTGATGAATGTGGCTATTCTTGGGAAAAGGCGTGGGACTTGGTAACACGCACTGTAGCATACACCAACCATACCATTATGGCAGAGGCGCTCGAGTGCTGGCAGGTTAGTCTGTTTAAAGACAGAATGCCACGTATTTATCAAATTGTGCAGGAGATTGACCGTAGATATCGCGAAGAGGTTATTGCTAAAACAGGCGATTTTGCGCTTGCTGAGCGCACCGCTATTATTTCGGGCGGCGTTGTTCGCATGGCAAACCTTTGCGTTGCGGCATCTCACACAGTAAACGGCGTATCAAAGCTGCATAGTGACATTATTAAAGATCAGCTCTTTAACGATTATTACAAGATGACACCCGATAAATTCACAAATGTTACTAACGGTATTGCTCATCGCAGATGGCTTTGTCAGGCAAACCCTGAGCTTACTGCCTTTTTGACCGAGCTTATCGGTGATGGATTTATTAAAGACGCTTCACAGCTTGAAAAGCTGATGGCTTTTGCCGATGATAAAACCGTGCTTAATCGTCTTGCTGAAATCAAGCAGGGCAACAAGGTTCGCCTTGCAAACTATGTAAAGCAAAATATGGGCATTACAATAGACCCGAATTCAGTGGTTGATATGCAGGTTAAGCGTTTGCACGAATACAAGCGCCAACACCTCAATGCTTTGCATATTATTGCCGATTATCTCTTCATAAAGAACAATCCCAACGCTCCCTTCACACCCAAGACCTATATCTTCGGTGCAAAGGCGGCT
>JAZUOS010000011.1:0-3170 GCA_045604765.1 Acutalibacteraceae bacterium
TCCAATGGGCGCGTGTCCAACATGTACTGGTATTGGCGTGTTTATGAAAATAGACCCAAGACTTGTTATTAGTGACGAGGATTTGTCGCTTGCTGAGGGTTGCATTAAAGCGGCAGGTTGGGGCGTTAACTCTTGGTTTAATCCCGATGCCAGCACGTTGGCACTTATGTATTACGAAGGCATTGCAAGAAAATACGGCTTTGATATAAACACCCCTTGGAAAGATTTAAGCGACGAGGCTAAAAATGCCGTACTTTACGGAACGGGTGACGAAAAGTTAGAGTTGCATCGTAGTTCCGAATATGGTAGTGGCACTTACTATGCGGCTTTTGAGGGTGTTATAAACAATCTACAACGTCGCTATGAAAATACAAAGAGTGATTACGCACGTGCTGAATACGAAAGCTATATGAACGAGAGCGCCTGTCCCGATTGTAAGGGCGCGCGACTTAAGCCCGAGTATTTGGCAGTAACGGTTGGCGGCATAAATATAAAGCAGCTTTGCGACATGTCTATTGGCGAAGCCCTTGCATTTATAAACAATTTAAAATTCAATGCTATGCACCAAATGATTGCAGAGCCAATTTTAAAAGAAATAAAAGAACGACTAAACTTTTTGTCAAGCGTAGGGCTGGAGTATCTTTCTATGTCACGTTCATCGGGTACGCTTTCGGGCGGCGAGAGTCAGCGTATAAGACTTGCAACCCAAATAGGCTCGTCGCTTATGGGTGTGCTTTATGTTCTTGACGAGCCAAGTATTGGTTTGCATCAGCGTGATAACGAGCGATTACTTGCAACGCTAAAGCATCTACGAGATTTGGGAAATACTTTAATAGTTGTCGAACACGATGAAGACACAATGCGTGAAGCCGACTATATTATAGATATAGGACCGGGCGCAGGTATTCACGGGGGTAAATTAGTATTTAGCGGCACACCCGAAGAACTTCTCAAAAATGAAAATTCTATAACTGCCGATTATCTTTCGGGCAGAAAGGCAATACCTGTTCCTACCAGACGTCGCACGGGTAACGGTAACAGCTTGGCAGTAAAGGGCGCTGCAGAAAATAATCTTAAAAATATAAACGTAAAGATACCTCTTGGCGAGTTTGTTTGTGTTACGGGCGTTTCGGGTAGCGGTAAATCCTCACTTGTAAACGATATTGTTTATAAGGTTTTGGCAAACAAGCTTAACCGCGCCAAAACCATTGCAGGTAAGCACAAAGTGGTTGAGGGTATTGAGCATCTTGACAAGGTTATTGACATTGACCAATCTCCAATAGGCCGTACCCCACGAAGCAACCCCGCAACCTACACGGGTGTATTCACCGACATACGCGATTTATATGCCAGCACAAAGGAAGCCAAGGCAAAGGGTTATACTGCCGGTAGATTTTCGTTTAACGTAAAGGGCGGTCGCTGTGAAGCGTGCTGGGGTGACGGTATAAAGAAGATAGAAATGCACTTTCTACCCGATATTTACGTACCTTGTGAGGTGTGCGGCGGCACACGCTACAACAAAGAAACCTTAAGCGTAAAATATAAAGGCAAGAGTATTTATGACGTGCTTGAAATGACGGTAGAGGAGGGTATGTACTTTTTTGAAAGTCATCCACGAATTTATCGCAAGCTAAAAACACTGTTTGATGTGGGACTTGGCTATATTAAGATAGGGCAAAGCGCGACAACCCTTTCGGGTGGTGAGGCTCAACGCGTTAAGCTTGCAACCGAGCTTTCTAAAAAGAGCACGGGCAAGACAATTTATATTCTCGACGAGCCAACGACGGGGCTTCATACCGCCGATGTTCATAGGCTTATTGAGGTTTTACAACGTTTAGTTGACGCGGGTAATACCGTGCTTGTGATTGAACATAATCTTGATGTTATAAAGGTTGCCGACCATATTATAGACTTAGGTCCTGAAGGCGGCAACGGCGGCGGTACGATTGTAGCCGCAGGTACGCCCGAGCAGATTTGCAAATGTGAAAAGTCTTACACAGGTCAATTTCTTAAGAAAATGCTGTAAATTTACACATTATTCACCAAATTTTGCAAACAGGGGTTTAATATGTTAATGTGAGGTGAAAGCGGTGTTTGGCTATGTTAAGGCTTGCAAGCCGGAACTGAAAATTAAAGAGTACGAAACCTATAAGGCGGTTTATTGCTCGCTTTGTAAAAAGCTTGGTAAAAGCTACGGTCTGCTTTCGCGTTTTACTTTAAGTTATGATTTCACATTTTTAGCGCTGCTTAATATGTCGCTGCAAGACGGTTGTGACGGCTTCGTTCAAAAACGTTGCGCATTTAATCCGCTTAAAAAATGCAACTATTGTAAAAATCTTGATGCTATTGATATGCCGGCGGCTGCCGCTATGATAATGCTATATTACAAAATACTTGATAATATAGCGGATGAGCGAGGCTTTAAAAAAGTAACGTATTGGTGCCTCAAGCCCATTTTTAGCCGAGCACATAAAAAGGCTGCTAAAAATTATCCGCAAATTGAGGCTGCCGTAAGTGAGTATATTGCGGCGCAAACTGCACTTGAAAAAGAAAATTGCAATTCTATTGATGAAGCGGCAGACCCCACAGCAAAGGTGATGGAGAAAATACTTATGCTTTGTAGCCGCGATGAAATGCAAAAGCGTGTTTTACAAAGAATAGGCTATTGCCTTGGCAGATATATTTATTTACTTGATGCTTCTATTGATCTACCCGAAGATGTTAAAAAAGGTAGCTATAATGTGCTAAAAAATATTGATGATGACAATATTAATGATAGAATTAAAAAACAGCTTTATTTTTGTGTTAATGAGGCAGCTAAAGCATTTGAACTGCTTGATATCAAAAAATATAAAACCATACTTGGTAATATAATTTATCTTGGACTTGAAGAAACATTTTTAAAGGAGTTAAACAATGAGAGATCCGTATGAGGTGTTAGGCGTTTCTAAAAACGCGACTGACGAAGAAATAAAAAACGCCTATCGCGAGCTTGCGCGCAAATATCACCCCGATAATTATACCGACAATCCACTTTCTGATTTGGCGGGTGAAAAGATGAAGGAGATTAACGAGGCTTATGACGCTATCGTTAATTCGCGTCGTCACGGTTCATCTAAAAAATCGGGCGGTAGTTATAATAATGCATATAGCGGTAGCACCAATTTCCC